>JAQVEM010000043.1 GCA_028697935.1 Actinomycetota bacterium | reverse complement strand
AGAAAGAAAAGAAATTATACCGGAAGAAAAAAGAGAAGTAAAAATGCCAGAAACTAAAAAAGAGGCAGTGATTGAAAGACCTGTAGTTGCCGGAGAAAAGCCACTATTGGGCGGAATAAGCCCGAGAGCAAAAAAATTTGCTGAAGCTCATAATATTAATATCGATAATGTTACTGGAAGTGGTCCCAATGGGAGAATCTTAGAAAAAGATGTTATTAATTATTATTGGAATGCTCCAAAGTTTACAAGTCTTTCAGGTAAATTAATTAAAGAAGGATGGGAGTATAAAGGGGTATCCAGTGGTATAGCAGGTAGAGTTACAAAAGAAGATTTAAGACAACCTGGTGAAAAATTATCTACAATACGGTCTACTATTGCTAAGCGTATGCATTCTTCTCTTATAGAGACTGCGCAGTATACAATTACTATATCTGCAAAGGCTAATACTATATTGGCCATGCGAAAAAAAATCAAAAGCAGGGTTAAAGATCACTCTATGCCAGACATAACCATAAATGATATGATTATGTATGCTACTGTTCAAACACTGACTTCTTATCCAGAATTAAATGCTGAATTTATTAATGGAAAAATATACAGATCCGGAGATATTAACATGGCTTTTGCATGTGATACACCAAGGGGGCTGGTAGTACCTGTTATAAAAAGTGCGCAAAAACTTTCCTTAGAAGAGCTATCGCTGGCTGTTAAAAAATTAACAGGTGAAGCAATCTATGGAAATATATCTCCTGATGATTTAACAGGTGGTACTTTTACAACTACAAACATAGGTAGTATGGGAATTGAACATTTCACGCCAATTCTTAATATTCCACAGGTTGCAATTCTGGGTATATGCACTATTGAACTAAAACCTGTTAAAATTGATGATAAAGTACAATTTATAGAACATATAAAATTATGTTTAACTGCTGATCATCAGGTAATTGATGGAGCACCTGCAGCGAGGTTTTTGGTAGCTTTAAAAAATAACATTGAAAATTTCGAAAGTATTTCCAGACTGGAAATTTAATATAAGCAGGAGGTATTATGTACGACTTAATAGTGATGGGTGCAGGACCCGGAGGATATGAGGCGGCAGCTTATGCAGGAAAAATGGGCATGAAGGTGGCATTAATTGAAAAGAAATATATTGGTGGAGTATGTTTGAATGAAGGATGTATACCAACGAAAACTATGATCCATTCTGCAAACGTACTGCAATCATTAAGTGAAGCTGAAAACTATGGTATAAAGACAACCAGACCGGAAATAGATTATAATAAAATACAGAATCGTAAAAAAGAGGTTATCTCTATACTTACAAAAGGGGTAGAAAATAAATTAAAGCGCAGTGGTGTAGAAATAATATGGGGCAAAGGATGTCTTAAAGCAAAAGATACTGTAAGTGTTAATAATAAGGATTATAAGGCAAAAAATATTCTTATCGCTACTGGTTCGAGACCGTTTATACCTTCAATTGAAGGTATAAATTCTAAAAGAGTAATGGATTCAGAGGCTATTCTAAGTCTTAAAGAAATTCCTGAATCACTGGTAATCATTGGTGCTGGAGCTATTGGATTGGAGTTTGCTTACTTTTTTAATACAGCAGGAACAAAAGTAAAAGTAATTGAGATGCTTTCTGATATAGCTGCTCAAATGGATAAGGAGATATCTTCATATCTGCTTAAAAGTCTTGAAAGCCAGGGTATTGATTTTTCTCTTGGAAGCAAAGTTAGAAAGATTGATGATAAAGAAATAACATATGTAAACGAGAATGGAAAAACCGGAGTTGCTAAAGGTGAAGTTATTCTTAATGCTACAGGAAGAAAGCCAAATCTTGAGGATATAGGGCTGGATGAGGTAGGTGTATTTTATGATTCAAGTGGTATTAAAACAGACCAGCGGGGGAAAACAAATGTTTATGGTATATGGGCATGTGGAGATGTAACGGGTAGATGCCTACTTGCTCATGCTGCTACAAGAGAAGGTATTGTAGCGGTAAATAATATGTTGGGGAAAAGAGATACAATGCGATACAGGGCAATTCCAAATGTTATTTATACCAGTCCTGAAGTTGCATCTGTTGGAATGACTGAAGAGATTTTAAAACAGGAAGGAATTGGATATAAGAAAAACATGGTATCGCTGAATGTATCAGGACGTTTCGTAGCCGAAAACGAAAAAAAGGAAGGTTATGTAAAAGTACTTACCGGAGATAGATATAATGAAATTTTAGGTATTCATATAATTGGTAATTCAGCAAGTGAAATGATTTATGGAGCAGCTACTTTTATAGAAATGGAAATGACGATAAATGATGTAATGGAAATAGTTTTTCCTCATCCAACAGTTTCAGAAGCTATAAAAGAAGCAATATGTCAGATTAAATAAAAGGAGGCATAATTATAAAATGACTAAGAATATTGAAATAAAACCGGAAGTTGTTTTTAAAAGAGATAAAATTGAGTTTAAACCAATAGAAATAAATGCATATAATAAATCAATTGATGAAGAAAAAAAACTATTTTCAAAGGATGATTTTAAAACTATTTACTTCGATATGTGTATCCTGCGGAAATTTGAAACAATTCTTGATAAATTAAAAAAAGAAGGCTCGTATAAAGGGATTAGTTACGATCATAGAGGTCCGGCTCATCTTTCAATTGGCCAGGAATCTGCAGCTGTAGGCCAGGCATTTACACTGGATGTTACCGACCATATTTATGGTTCTCATAGAAACCATGGTGAAGTCCTTGCAAAGGGTTTATCTGCTATAAGGAAATTAGATGATGAGAAGCTTATTGATATTATGGAAAATTATATGGATGGTTCTATATTAGAAGTAGTTGGAAAAAATCATAATGGCAGCTACAAAGAGCTTGCAATGAAATTTTTAGTTTACGGTACTTATGCAGAAAATTTTGCCCGTAAGACCGGTCTTAATAAAGGGATGGGTGGTTCAATGCATGTATTTTTCCCTCCTTTTGGCATTTATCCAAATAATGCAGTTGTAGGAGCTTCAGGCTCTATTGGCCCTGGCGCTGCCCTGTATAAAAGAATCAACCGTACCGAAGGTATAGTAATAATTAATATTGGCGATGGGGCTTTTAGCTGCGGTCCTGTATGGGAAGGAATTTGTATTTCTACAATGGACCAGTATCGCACTCTGTGGGATAAAGAGCTCGGAGGTGGATTGCCTCTTATTTTTAACTGTATGAACAATCATTACGCGATGGGTGGACAAACGTGCGGTGAGACAATGGGATTTAAAATACTTGCACGCCTTGGAGCCGGAGTAAATCCAGACCAGATGCACGCAGAAAGAATTAATGGATTTGATCCTTTAGCTGTTATTGATGCTATAAAAAGAAAAAAAGAAATTCTCAGACAGGGTCTCGGGCCAGTTTTACTTGATACAGTTACGTACCGTTTTGTTGGTCATTCACCATCTGATGCTTCAAGCTATAGGACTAAAGAAGAAATAGAAATGTGGGAAAAAGTAGATGCTATTAAGACATACAAAAATAAAATGATTTCTAATAATATACTAACTGAAGGGGAGCTTGAAGAAATAGAGTCAGAGACAGAAGATTTAGTATTTGAAATGTTTAAACTTGCAGTAGATATTAAAATCTCTCCGCGTATAGATGATAAAGAGTATATTGGGAAAGTTATGTTTTCTAATATAAAAGTAGAGAGATTTAGTGAAAGAACTCCAGAAGTAAATCACCCTCTTAGTGAAAACCCCAGAGTGATACAGATTCGTAGTAAAGTGCGTAAAGGATTTGATGAAAATGGAAATCCAGTTCCTAAAATGAAAGCATTTAACTTCAGGGACGCTGTTTTCGAGGCCATGATGCATCGTTTTTATATTGACCCTACGATGATTGCTTTTGGTGAAGAGAATAGAGACTGGGGAGGAGCTTTTGGGGTGTATAGAGGGATGACAGAAGCACTTCCTTATCACCGTCTCTTTAATACTCCTATTTCTGAAGCAGGAATTGTTGGAGCTGCTGTTGGCTATGCAATTGAGGGAGGACGTGCTGTATGTGAACTTATGTATTGTGATTTTTTAGGGCGTGCGGGTGATGAAATATTTAACCAGTTATCCAAGTGGCAGAGTATGTCTGCAGGTATTTTAAAGATGCCGGTAGTTCTTAGAATTTCTGTTGGAACTAAATATGGAGCACAGCATTCCCAGGACTGGTCATCCTTAGTAAATCATATTCCCGGGCTAAAAGTTGTTTATCCTGTTACGCCATATGATGCAAAAGGGCTTATGAATAAAGCTCTTTCAGAATGTGATCCTGTGATTTTTTTTGAAAGTCAGAAAATATATGATTATCCTGAACTTTTTAATGAAGCAGGGGTACCTGAAGGTTATTATGAAGTAGATTTTGGAGAGCCTGCTATTCGGAAGAAGGGTAAAGATATAACTATTATATCTTTAGGGCCATTTTTATATACTGCTCTCGAAGCTGCAGAAATACTGGAAAATACCTATAAGGTAAGTGCTGAAGTTATTGATCTCAGGAGCATTGTCCCTATGAATTATGATCTAATTTTAGAATCGTTAAATAAAACTGGCAAAGTTCTTTTGGGCTCAGAAGCTGTAGAAAGGGGCTCTTATATGCACAATGTAGCTTCTAATATTACAAAGCTCGCCTTCGATTTACTTGATGCACCGCCAGTGGTTATTGGATCAAGAAACTGGATTACTCCTGCTCCTGAACTTGAAGATATATTTTTCCCCCAAAAAGAATGGGTGCTGGATGCTATTCATGAGAACATTATACCCCTGGATAATTATATACCGGGGACAAATCAGAGTGCTGCTGAGACAAAAAGAAGATATAAATATGGAATATAACAATATTGGAGTAAAATGTATTTAATAAAAATAAATAAATGTCTTTTTATGGAATTGAATCATAAATCATTTTAGGCTTTGTAGTGAATTTTACTTTTATAAGACAGGTTATTATTTTTATAATTTTAAATATTATCTCCTATATTTTTTTAATATCAGCTGTATCTATTACAGATAACTTATTTTTAATTATTACATGGATAGCACTGAATTTAATTTATATATAAAATTGGTATATAAGTAAAAATCTTAAATAAAAATTTGTAAATATTTAAAACAATTAAATATTTTAATCATTATTTGCATTATTTAGCATTCAATCTTGCACTAATCGAGTTATGTATTTATAATAAACATAAAGTAAGGAGGTAATAAATTTGGCTATCTTAAAAGATATTGCGGAGAAAGCAGGTGTAAGTGTATCAACTGCATCACGAGCATTGCAAAATGATCCGCGTATCAGTGTAAATACAAAGAATAAAGTTACTGAGGTAGCGAGCCTGCTCGGTTATGCAAAACATAAAAATAAAAATATACCAAATAAAAATTGGGATAGTGCAGGGCTTATTGTCCCTGAAGTAATATCTGGTTATTACGCACAGCTTGTTCATTACGCCAATGATAATTTTGCAAAAAATGAATTATTAACTGTAATTAAAATAACCAATTTTAAAAAAGATACAATGATCCGCCATATAAAAAGTTTTGCTAAAAATCAAGTTCGATGTCTCATTATTATCGTTGATGATTCTGAAGAGCTTTCCGATGATGTATTTTCTGCAGTTTCACTTATTAAGGTTCCTATAATGTTCATTACATCGAAATATATATCAAAATTAGATTATGATAATTTATATGTTGATGAGCATCGAGGTATAACTATGGGTCTGGAGCATTTAATCCAAAAAGGATACAAACAAATAGGATTTATTGGAGAAGATCAGACTTTAGGCAGATATCATGTTTATAATAAGGTGATGCAGAGCTTTGGTATGCATATTAACAAAGATTTTATAAAAATATCAAAAAAACGTGCCGAAGAAGGTGGATATTACTGTATGAAAGAAATACTTAAACAAAATAGATATCCCGATGCTATATTTGCAAGCTATGACTCTATGGCAATAGGTGCAATTCATGCGATTGAAGAAGCTTCCTTACGAATTCCAGAAGATATTGCTATTCTCGGATTTGATGATATTTTAATATCAAAATATATCAGTCGTGGTTTAACAACGATAAAGAACCCCTGTAAAGATATGATATCTATAGCAACACGTGTTTTACTTAAAAGAATTGAACAACCAAATTTAACACCTCAACAAATTGCTTTAAAACCCCTACTAGTTGTCCGTGGAACTACATAAAATCGAAAACATAACTTTAAAAAAATTGCATTAAATATGCAAAATTTGATAATATTTCGCATTATTTTATTGACAATATAAAGTAATTATTTTATACTGCAATTGCAAAAAAATAAAATTTTAAGAAATAATGAATATTATGTAATAATTATGAAGTAATTTACTTTTTTAATAAGAATTGAGTAAAAGTGTGGTTAATAAATAATTAGAAGAGATACTTATAAAGTAAAGAAAGTTAAGGATGTTATATTCTTTTAAAATCAGTTAAATAAATATTACCATTATTAACATTGAAATTAAGTTTCCGTAAAAAGATATCTGTTTATATGAATTAGAACAGTAAATTTTCTGTAGAAAAATTGTTAACAAGCAATACCGGTGTAATTTATGAAGGGAGGGATAAAAGGCAATATAAAGCAATAAAAGTAAATGTTTTTTAAAATGAGAGGTGACAAAAATGAAAAAAATTCTATGTTTAATACTGGCAAGTTTATTGATCGGGTCTATTTTAATTGGGTGTCAGCAAGCAGAGGAAACAGCTGTAGAAGAACATGGCGAGCCTGAGATAGCTACAGTAGAAACCGAAGAAGAAAGAACTAATGATGAGGGTATTGATGTAGGGATTGTATTACCTACAAAAGAAGAAACCAGGTGGCTTGGTGATGAAGCTGCATTTAGAAAAATAATTGAAGAAAAAAATTATAAAGCGGAAATCTTATTTAGTCAGAAGAGTTCAGCAATAGAAAGAACAAACGTGGAATCACTTATTAATATGGGTGCAAAAGTTATTGTTCTCTGTCCGTTTGATGCTACAGCAGCAGCAGCAGCTGTTAATGAGGCTGATGCTGAAGGTATTCCGGTAATATCTTATGATAGACTTATACTGGATACTGATAAAGTAGATTACTATGTAACATTCGATAGTATGGAAGTCGGTGCAGCAATGGCACAGTTCCTTGTAGACCAGGCTGGTGATACGAAAGGCAATAATTTATATATTTATTCAGGTGCTCTGACAGATAATAACTCCTTTATATTCTTTGAAGGTGCATGGAGAGTTCTTCAGCCAAAAATTGCAGATGGCACCTTTATTATTCAGAATTGTGATAAAGCTGTCGAGCTTAGTGACAAGCTTGAATTGACGCGTGATGAGTTTGCATCAATAATGAGTACTATAGATACTGAATGGAATATGGAAGTATGTAAGTCACTGGCTGAGGCACATTTAACAAGTAAAGATGCTTCAGCAAAAGGAAAAGTATTTGTTTTATCACCTGCTGATGATGATTGTGCTCGTGCTCTTTCAGATACGTTCCGTAAAGATCCCGATGTTACGGAACTTATCATTACAGGTGCTGATGGAGTGGAAGCATCTGTACAATATATTATTGATGGGAAGCAAAGTATGACTGTATATAAAGACCCAAAAGCACTGGTAAAAGCAACAATGGAGATCGTTGATGCTTTGCTTACTGGTAAAGAAGTACAGTATGATACAACATACAATAATAACAAAATTGATGTACCTTCAATTCAGGTTGGTGTAGAGGTAATTACAAAAGATAATATTGTTGAAAAGTTCTTTGAGAGTGGTGTTTATGACGGTTCGAAGTTCACAGGCTGGCAATAAAAGAAAAATCGAGATTAGAAAATGATGAAAAAGGCGGATGATTCCAATTCTAATCATTTTCATCCGCCTTTTTCATTAAATGTTTAGAAACATTGAGGTGGATATTGAACGATATAATATTGGAAATGAGAAATATAACAAAGACGTTTCCAGGAGTAAAGGCATTAGATAATGTAAACTTTAAAGTAAAGCGTGGCGAAATACATTGCCTTGTAGGAGAAAATGGTGCAGGCAAATCAACTTTAATGAAAATACTGGCAGGAATTTATCCTTATGGTAGTTACACTGGAGATATATTGTTAAATGGGGAGATACAGCGTTTTACTAGCATCAGAGATAGCGAAAATGCTGGGATAGCTATTATCAATCAGGAACTTGCTTTGATACCTGAACTATCAGTTTACGAGAATATATTTTTTGGGCATGAAATTATGAAAGGACGGCTGATTGATAGAAATCAAACTATTATTAATGCGACTGAAGTATTAAAAAAAGTTAAGCTGGATGTTAATCCAGTAACGAAAGTTCGTGATCTGCCTATTGGAAAACAGCAACTTGTTGAAATTGCAAAGACATTGAGCAGGAATGCTAATATTATTATTTTAGATGAACCAACATCATCATTAACAGAACAAGAAAGTCAAAACCTTTTGCAGCTATTAAAAAAGCTAAAAGCAGATGGTGCAACACTGATAATGATTTCTCATCGTCTCAAAGAGGTTGTAGCTATAGCTGATACTATTACAGTGTTGCGGGATGGCGTTACTATTTGTTCAATGGATTCAACTCAAAAAAGGATTAATGAATTAGAAATCATCAAATATATGGTTGGCAGAAATATTGAAAATATTTATCCAAAAAGCAACGAAAGGGAACTTGGCGATATTTATTTTGAAGTCAGGAATTGGACAGCAATCGATTTGAAAAATAATCGAAAAGTACTGGACAATGTAAGTATCAATGTAAGAGAGGGTGAGATTGTTGGAATTGCTGGCCTTATGGGAGCAGGGAGAACTGAACTGGCATTGAGTATTTTTGGAAATACTCCGGGATACAAGATTGAATCTGGTGTGTTACTTCTGGAAGGTAAAAAAGTAAAATTCAAGAGCACTATGAATGCCATGCAACAAGGTTTTGCTTATGTGACAGAAGATAGAAAACGTAATGGTTTGATATTGATACAGGATATCAAGTTTAATATCACCATATCTAATCTGGATTCAGTTATTAGTGGAAAATTTGCCAGGATGATTAAGGTAATAAATGAAAATGAAGAAATTATTGTAGCAAACCAGTATAAGGAAAAATTAGGTATAAGAGCGCCATCTATTAAGCAGAAAGTATTAAATCTGAGTGGTGGCAACCAGCAAAAAGTATCGGTAGCCAAGTCATTATTTACTAATCCCAGACTCATGATTCTGGATGAACCAACACGTGGGATTGATGTTGGGGCTAAGTTTGAGATGTATAATTTAATGGGAAATATGGCGTCACAAGGAGTGTCAATTATTATGATATCCTCTGAGCTTCCTGAGCTAATCGGGATGTGTGACCGTATTTATGTAATGTCAGATGGGCAAATAACTGGAGAAGTCAGGAGAGATGAATTTTCAGAGCAAAGAATTATGCAATTAGCTACTAATATTAAGGAGGACGGGTCTCGTGAATCATTCAACTATTAAGAGACCATATAAAACGGTCTTTTCAGAAATATGGGCTCTGCTTAAAGAAAACTTTAGCAACTATGCAATGTATGTAGCACTTGCAGCTATCTTTATTTTATTTAATATAACTACAAATGGTAATTTCTTAACAGGAAGAAATATTACAAATCTTGTTAATCAGACTGGCTACGTAGCCGTAATGGCTGTTGGTATGACACTTGTTTTAATCATCCAGCAAATCGATCTTTCAGTAGGATGTGCAGCCGGGTTTTTTGGAGCCTGTTCTGCTTTGCTTATGAGTAATGGTATGCCAGCTGGTGTTACAATTTTACTGGTTTTAATTGGTGGTGTAATTGGGGGTCTTTGTCAGGGATTTATTATTGGAAGAATTGGCGTTCCTGCATTTGTTACAACACTTGCTTTTAATTTTATATTTCGTGGGATGTTATCATTAGTTACTGAATCTACAGGAACTATTCCTGT
>JAQVEM010000042.1 GCA_028697935.1 Actinomycetota bacterium | reverse complement strand
AGGGGAGATTATATCAAGACTTGAGAAAGAAAATCTTAAAATTGAAAAATTAAAAATGGTAAAAATTAGCCGGGATCTCGCATGCAGGCATTATTGTGAGCATAAAGATAAAGATTTTTTTGATCCATTAATTAATTATATAACCTCCGGTCCATCAATAATCATGGTTGTAAGTGGAGAGAATGCAATTTCCAGAATAAGGGAACTTATGGGCCCTACCGATTCCAGAAAAGCAAAAAAGGGGACAATAAGAGGCGATTACGGTGTTGATGTTACTGTAAATGTAATTCACGGGTCAGATTCTCCAGAAAGCGCAAAAAGGGAAATCGAATTATTTTTTAAATAATAAAAAATGGAATTTTAGGAAGAGGATACCAGTTAGAGGATAGATTATGGGAAGAAGAAGAGGCAAAGTAGTTTTTTTTATAGTATTAGCCGGGGGCGTAATAGGTGCTATTCTCGGTCATATTTTAAAGGATATAATTCCGATTCTGGATAAGGGATTAAAAGTAGGTACAGATTCTCTCAGTCTTAATTTGTATTTAATAGATATAAATTTTGGCATGCATGTTAATATTACTCTTGGCGCTATAATAGGATTACTTATTGCTTTTTTACTGGCTGATGTTGGAAGAAGAAGATAATAAAAAAGAATTGATTCTGGCTTCTGCTTCTCCAAGGAGAAAAGAAATATTTGACCTTTTCAGAGTTGATTTTAAAGTGGTTAAACCCGGTAATTTTGAGGAGAGGCAGTACAAAAACCCCTATAAAACAGTTGTTTGGAATAGTATTGCAAAAACAAGAAGTGTTTACGATTGTATAAGGAAACAGAATTTTAAAAAAACGGTGGTAGGTTATAATAAATATAATAAAGGGAGGCAATTTCTAATTGTCGGTTTTGATACCATTGTTTATGCGGGCAATAAATCTATGGGCAAGCCACTTGATAGAGAGCAGGCGATTGATTTTTTAAAAATTCTTTCAGGGAAGACTCACAGAGTGATAACCGGGGTGTGTGTTTTAGAAAGTATATCAGGTAAATTTGTCTATGATACCGAAACCACAAAAGTTAAATTCCGGAAACTATCTATAGATGAGATTAAAATGTATGTTGACAGAGAAAATGTACTTGATAAAGCAGGCGCCTATAATGTACTTGGATATGGGAGTTTGCTTGTGGAGAAAATAAGTGGTTGTTTTTATAATATAGCCGGAGTTCCTGTAACTAAATTTTTAGGCTTATTAAGGGAATTTGGATTTAATGTTTTTTGTTAATTTAAGGAGTTGATGAAACAAATGTTTGATTTTTTCTTGAATGTAATTGGTAAAGATATGGGTATAGACCTCGGCACAGCAAATACACTTGTATATGTAAGAGGCAGAGGAATAGTTCTCGATGAGCCTTCTATTGTAGCGATTGATAAAGAAAAGAAAAAAGTGCTTGCAGTAGGCAAAGAGGCCAAGGCTATGATAGGCAGGACTCCCAGTAATATAATTGCAATAAGACCCCTTGAAGATGGTGTAATTGCAGATTTTGAAACAACAGAAAAAATGTTAAGATATTTTATTCAGAATGTTCATAAGAATATAATTTTTGCCAGACCGAGAATAGTTATCTGTGTTCCGTCAGGAATTACTCCGGTTGAGAGAAAAGCTGTTATTGAAACTACTGAACAGGCAGGAGCAAGGGCTGCTTATATAATTGAAGAGCCTCTCGCGGCGGCAATAGGTGCAGGTCTGCCAATAGATGAACCAAGGGGTAGCATGATAGTAGATATAGGTGGCGGAACTTCTGAAGTGGCTGTTATTTCACTTGGAGGAATAGTTGTGAGCCAGTCAATGAGAATTGGTGGAGATGAAATGGATGAAGCAATAATTTACCATCTTAAAAAAGAACATAATCTTTTTATTGGTGAAAGAACTGCTGAAAAAGTTAAAATGGAAATCGGTTCAGCATTTCCGCTTGAAAATGAGGAGAAGATGGAAATAAATGGAAGAGACCTTATTACTGGCCTTCCAAGGACTATTATTATTACAAGTCAGCAGATAAGGAAGGCTCTTGAAAAGGTGGTAAATGATATAGTAAATTCTATTGTTGAAGTTCTTGACATCACACCTCCTGAGCTTTCTTCGGATATTATGAAAAAAGGTATCATGATGGCGGGAGGCGGTTCGTTGCTTAAAGGGCTGACAGAAAGAGTTAGTAGAGAAACACACTGCCCGGTATATCTTGCTGAAGATCCACTTGGAGCAGTAGCTATAGGATCGGGAAAATGTGTTGAGGACTTTGATGACTTAAAAAAATATCTTAAATTTTCAAGATAATTTGTTTCACATTCGATCTATAAATATTTACTTTACCCATGGTTAGATTAAGTAGAAGTTCCAGAAATTTTATTGTTCTTGGTTTAATAATTATCCTCTGCCTGATAGTTATAACGGTAAGCTTTAGGGAGGCTGGATTAATAAAAAAGATTAAAGCCAAAACCGTTGATTTTTTTAGACCTGTCCAGGAGAAGTTTTCTTCGTTTGTAAGACCTCTTATAAAGTTTATTAATTCAATAAAAGATTATATAAACCTCGGGGAAAAATATCAGAAGCTTCTTGAGGAAAATTCGCTATTGAGAAGAGAATATGTAGATAATATAAATCTTAGAATTGAAAATGATTCTCTAAGGAAATTGCTTGATATAAAGCTTAGAAAAGATTACGAAACCATTGCAGCAAGAGTAATAGGTTTTTATGAGAGTGGGTGGCAGTCAGAGATTATTTTAAATGTCGGTAGCAGTGAAGGAGTAAGGGAAGGAATGTGCGTAATTAATGAGGATGGGCTAATTGGAATTGTTATACAGACCGGTAGTAATTCATCAAATGTAAGACTTATTAATGATCCCCAGATCGCGGTAGGAGCAAGAATACTGTCTTCCAGACAGACCGGTATTATAAAAGGAGATCAGGATAAGAAAATTATATTGAATTATATTCCAGTAGAAGAGCAGGTATTTAAAGGTGATATAGTAGTAACATCTGAATATAGCAATTTACCTGCAGATATTTTAATTGGAAGAATAAGCAGAGTTACCGAAAACCCGGGGAGCCTCTATAAGGTAATTGAAGTAGAACCCTTTACTGATTTCAGGAGAATTGAGTATGTTATGGTAGTTAAAGAGTAAAATCGTAAACATAGATATAATAATAAATATAAATATATTTAAAAACATACACATGAATATAAATTAAATATTTGAATACAGGTATTTTTATTATTGTAACAACTGACATAATGAAAATTTTTTCTAAAATTTTACATTTTTTTCTGATGATAATATGTTTATTACTGCAATTAGTTTTTTTTGAATATTTGAAGATGTATTATATTAGTTCTGATTTAATCATGGTAGTAATAATAGCTATTGCATTGTTTGATGGTACACTCCCGGGAGCTTTATCCGGGTTTATTGCGGGTATGACACTTGATCTTATGGCAGGTAATATTACTGGAATAAGTGCTTTTATTTATGCAATTGATTCTTTTATCGTTAATAAACTCGTAACTGCAGGATTTAAACCAGCCTGGACGACTTATAGCTTTCTTGTTTTTTTAGTAACAGAGATTAACATTTTAATATCGAATCTGGTACATTATTTATTTAATTTTAATATTGATTGGTCAGCTATTTCTCTGGAATTATTAGTCAGACCGGTTTGTAATATTGTCTTGATGTTTATTATCTTTCCTCTTATAAAAATGAGTTCTGGTAGAAGTGAAAGCGAGGAGGTTAAATTTGGGATCCAATATAAAGATAAGATTTAGAATACTTCTTTATTTATTATTAATAATATTAATTGTAATAGCTCTGAGATTGTACTTCTTGCAGGTAATGAGTGGTAATCTCTATGCTGAGCTGGCAACTCAAAATATTACAAGGGAAAAAACAGTCCCGGCTTCACGTGGTGATATTTATGACCGTAATGGAAAGTTACTGGTTAAGAGTGTTCCTGTTAAAGCAGTAGCTGTCCAGCCTTATGTTGTTATAGATAATGAGGAAGTTATGGGAATTCTAAGTGATCGCCTGGACATACCCTACAGCCAGTTAAAGGAAAAACTAAAAAAAGCCAATGTTTCTTATATAGAAAGGGTTATCATAAAACAGAATATAGATAAAGCTGAAATGACTTATATTGAAGAAAACAGTAGTAAGCTACCCGGGGTTGAGGTAATTGATATATATTTAAGGCAATATAATTATGGCGTCCTTGCCTCTCATATATTAGGACATATTGGTGAGATTGATGAAACAAGATTAAAATCTGAAGAGTACAAAAATAACTATGAAGGTGGGGACCTGATAGGATGGGGCGGCGTAGAAGAAGTGTATGAGAGCATACTCAGGGGTAGAAAAGGGAAAGTTATATATGAAGTTGATCCTCTGGGAAGGCCTGTGAGTGTGCTGGATAAAACCGAACCACTCAAAGGAAGTGATTTATATCTTACAATTGATATTGATTTACAGAGAGCTGTAGAAGAGATACTTTATCAGTCAATACTGGAAGTAAGACAGAAGAAAATTTCAAACACCAATGAATATTACAATGTACCGGGTGGAGCGGTGGTAGTACTCAGTGCAGATAATGGCCAGATACTGGCAATGGCAAGTTATCCTACATACAGCCAGGAATTATTTACAGGAGGAATATCGAAAAAAGATATGGATTATCTTGAAGATCCTGAGAATCAATATCCTCAAATTAATAGAGCAGTTAGCCCTTACCCGCCGGGTTCGATAATTAAGATAGTTCCGGCTTACGCCGGTCTTGCTGAAGGTTTAATAACTGAAAGTAGTAGAATAAACTGTGCAGGGATATGGCTGGGCCTTGGTAAAGATTACCCTAAAAAATGCTGGCAGAGTTATGGCCACGGTAGTCTCAATCTGGTAGGAGCTATCAAAAATTCCTGTGATATTTACTTCTACAACGTAGGTCTGGCTCTTTATAATAAAAATAATAATATTGATGAACTTCTTCAAAAATATTTAAGGATTTTTGGATTTGGCTCTTTAACTGGAAGTGGATTACCTGAAGAGTATTCTGGACGGGTTCCCGATAAAGAATGGAAAGAAGATTATTTTAAAGAGCAGGAAGGATACAATATATGGTTTCCCGGTGATACCGTCAATATGGCAATAGGCCAGGGAGATTTACTGGTAACTCCCCTTCAGATGGCACAGGCTTTTTCAATTATAGCCAATCGTGGGATAAAATACACTCCCCATCTGTGTAAAGAAATAATTGATAGTGAAGGTACAGTATTAACGGATGAATCGGTAGTTAGTTTTGAGGATCTTAACCTTAATGAGAATTTTATCGGGACAATAGAAAAGGGACTGTTAGAAGTGCTTGCTCCGGGTGGTACAGGTTACAGTGCGTTCAGTGATTTTCCCCTGAGCAGCATTTCTGTTGCTGCAAAAACAGGCACTGCAGAATTTTTTGGGAAACAGGATTACGGATGGTTTGCAAGCTATGCACCAGCAGGCAATCCTGAATACGTAGTAGTAGCGATGCTAGAAGAAGGAGGTTCTGGCGGAAGCAATGTTGGTCCACTGGTAAAAAATATATATAAGTACCTGTTTGATATTAAATAAAATGATAAGTTAATTTATAGTTATAATTATAAAAATGAGAGGAAAAAATTTAGATACTTTAAATGATTATAGTAAAGATAAGAAGATATTACGATTTGATTTTTTGCTATTTTTTCTGGTGATTGCTATTTCTTCTTTTGGTCTTCTTATAATTTATAGTGCTACCAGGGAAACTATGCCCGGAGGAGTGAGTGATCCTGCATATTATTTAAAGAGGCAGGCAATATACCTGATGGTCGGAGTTTTTTTATGTATCGCTATTCAGTTTATAAATTACAGGGCAATTAAAAGATACTGGTGGCTGTTTTTTGCCGCAGGTATTTTTTTACTACTGTCAGTACTTATTTTTGGTTTTGAAGTAAATGGATGTAAAAGCTGGATAGATTTAAAGTTTACAACCCTCCAGCCTTCAGAATTTTCCAAGATTTTTATGGTAATAAGCATTGCTGCAATTATGTCAAAATGGCGCAGTGAGAAGGTATGCCAGGTAACATTTAAAAAAGTAGCTATTTCACTTGTGATAGCACTGTCTTTTATGGCATTTGTTTTACTGGAGCCTGATTACGGAACAGCATTAATATATTTTTGCGTATACATAGGAATGTTATTTTTGTCCGGGGCTAATTTTTTATATATTCTTTTAATACTGGGGGCGGCAGTCGGGGGAGTTATATTTGCGCTGAATTCAGGTCTGATAAAGCAATATCAGCTTGATAGAATTCTTGTTTTTTTAAAACCCGATGCACAGCCTACCGAAGGTTCAGGTTACAGCCTGTACCAATCAAAACTCGCTATAGGCTCTGGAGGGCTGACAGGTAAAGGACTTTTCCTTGGAAAGCAGACTAACCTGAATTATGTTCCGGAGCACCATACTGATTTTATTTTTTCTGTAATTGGTGAGGAACTGGGCTTTCTGGGAGCTATTATTATAATAATCATACTTGGTGTTATTGTCTGGAGATGTTTTTATATAGCTTCAAATTCTTCTGATAATTTTGCAATGTTGCTCAGTTCAGGGGTAGGCCTTATTATTTTAACCCAGATGACTATAAATATAGGTATGACAATAGGTATTATGCCAATCATTGGGATACCTCTACCATTTTTAAGCTCTGGAGGCTCCAGTCTGATAAGTATCATGATAGGCATAGGTCTTGTTGAAAATGTCAGTGTATGGAGAGAAGTAAGAAAAGAGCATGAAATAGCCTATCAGGATTTAAAGTAGCTAAAGCAACCATATAACGACTTTACAGGCAAATTTTAAACAAACTTATATGAAAGAGATTAAGATATTAAATTTTGACGTGCTTGAAAAGCTTCTGGAAGGAATAGAAAAACCTGGAAGATATATAAATACGGAAATCGGAGTAAAGAGCAAAAATCCACTGCTGGGGGAGAACAGGAAATTTGATAATGAAGTTCTAATGGCTCTGGTATTTCCTGATATATATGAAGTTGGAATGTCAAATCTTGGCCTTCAGATTCTATATGATATTGTAAATAAAAATGAGGGTTTTTCGGCGGAGAGGGTTTTTTCACCATGGATAGATTTTGAAAAAAAATTAAGGGAAGAGAATGTAAAAATATTTTCGCTTGAGAACAGAATATTTCTTGACTGCTTTGATATTGTTGGCTTTACAATCCAGCATGAACTTTTATACACAAACATTTTAAACATGCTCGATCTTGGCAGGATAAACATTTACTCAAAGCAGAGGGATGAAAAGTCACCGGTTATATGCGCCGGTGGCCCCGCAGCTGTTAATCCCCAGCCCATATCTAAATTCATGGATTTTTTTGTTATAGGGGATGGGGAAGAGATAATTATGCATATTTTGCAGGTATTAAAAGTTTATAAGAAGAGCGGGAAAGGAAAAAGGTGGTTTTTAAAAGAAATAAGCAGGCTTGATGGTATTTATGTACCTGAGTTTTATAAATTTTATTATTATCCTGATGGCCGGATCAAAAAAATTGAACCGGAAAAGAAAATAAAAAAGGCTGTCATCAAAAATCTTGATGAATTTAAAATAGTTTCAAATCCTGTAATACCCAATATCAGAACAATACATGATAGATTTATAGTAGAGATTATGAGAGGTTGTCCCAGAGGTTGTAGATTCTGCCAGGCCGGCTTTATTTACAGGCCGGTGCGTAAAAGAAATGTCGAATCTCTTACAAGGCAGAGTGCGGAAGGCCTAAAAAATACTGGCTACGATGAAATTTCTTTCCTGTCACTTTCTTCATCTGATTATAGTGAGATAGAAAAATTAATCCGGGACACGGTTTCTTTGTATCACTCCAACCAGTCAGGGAAGCTTTCGATTTCATTGCCTTCTTTAAGGCTTGATAGCTTTAATTTAAAACTAATGAAGCTCATTCAAACTGGCAGAAAAACAGGTCTTACTTTTGCTCCTGAAGCTGGAAGCCAGAGGATGAGAGATATAATTAATAAGAACATTAAAGAAAGCGATATGATCGAAACTATAAAAATGGCGTTTGATGAGGGCTGGGAAAAAATCAAACTTTATTTTATGATTGGGCTGCCTTTTGAAAATGAGGATGATGTTTGTGAGATAACAGAACTTATAAAAAGAATAATAGCAGCTGCAAAAGAAAAACTTCCCCGGAAAAAGCTGTCGAGGTTAAAAATAAATGTAAGCATAAATGCATTTTGTCCTAAACCATTTACGCCCTTCCAGTGGGCGCCACAGGACCATCCTGAGAATCTGCAGAAGAAGTTTAACTATATATTGAAAAATGTACCCGGAAGGTATGTTGATATCAAATGGGTAGACCCCTGTAAAAGCATAGTAGAGTGTGCTCTTTCAAGAGGTAATGAACTTGTCTGTGATGTTATAGAGTATGCATGGAGAAGCGGTGCGAAGTTTGATAACTGGTCAGACTTTTTTAATTTTAACGTCTGGGAGGAGTCATTTAAAAAAGCTGGTCTGGATACCGGCTTATTTACAACGGTGGGATTTTCGGAAGATGAGATTTTGCCGTGGGATGTAATTGATGTCGGGATAAGTAAAGAATTTTTGTTAAAAGAATATGATAAATCAAAAAAATGTGCAGACAGATATAGAACAGCAGATTACAATAAGGTTTAAATTTTATAAAAAGGAAGAATTTAAATACCTTTCCCATCTGGATATAGTTAGAATACTATGTCGTGCATTGAACAGGGCTGGATTTAAGGTAGCGTATAGTTCTGGCTATAACCCAAAACCCAGATTAAGATTTAGTCCACCCACACCACTTGGAATAGAAAGCTTTGCTGAATATGGCGAAGTAATTGTTAATGATAATATTGACGGAAATGAATTTAAAGAAAAAATCAACAAAGAGTTAAATGATAAGATCCAGATTGTAGAGGCAAAAAGTTTGCCTGGAAAAGCAGATAGCTTTATGAATGAAATAGCGGTAAATCTCTATACTTTTGTACTTGATACCACTGATTATTCCTCTTCTTCCTTATCTCCATCCTCTTCTTCTGACATCACTAAAATCCTATTGGATAAATTTTACAGTGATATACTGGGAGGCCTGATTGAAAAATCAGATTTTATGAGTTCCATTTATAGATATGAAATGCTGCCTTCTAACGAGAGTTCCAATATTTTTTTTCTAAAAATATATGGATATGCT
This sequence comes from Actinomycetota bacterium, assembly GCA_028697935.1. Classification (GTDB taxonomy): domain Bacteria; phylum Actinomycetota; class Humimicrobiia; order Humimicrobiales; family Humimicrobiaceae; genus JAQVEM01. The sequence continues at coordinate 864 of JAQVEM010000042.1, read as the reverse complement.
AAAATTTTTAAAGAAAAGAATAATAATTTTTTTAAATTTAATAATTTTTATTTATTTTTAAAAGAATGTTTGAAAGAATACAGGGTAAGTATTAATAATGTAAAGAAGGAAGAATCATTTACTTTAGATGATAATGGAATTAATGCAATGCAAATTTAGTTCAGATGAATGATAGAGGAGAATAGATATTATTGAATAAGGAAATGTTAATAAGTTCAGATATGAATGAAACGAGGGCTGCCTTACTGGAAGGAGGGCATGTTGTCCAGCTTTTTTTTGAAAGGAAGAGTAAAAAATCACTGGTGGGCAATATCTATCTTGGCAGGGTAAAAAATGTTCTACCTGGTCTGAATGCGGCTTTTGTTGATATCGGTGAAGAAAAGAATGCATTTTTATATGTAGATGAAGTAAATTTAAGTACTGATATTGACAGTGACGAAGAAGTTCCGAGAAAAATACAGCATGTTCTTAAGCCAGACCAGCTAGTACTTGTTCAGGTGACAAAGGATCCGATGAAAACAAAAGGGGCGAGGCTGAGTACTTTTATATCAATTCCGGGAAGGTACCTGGTTCTGGCGCCATTTAACAGGGGTATAGGTGTCTCAAAAAAAATTGATGCGAAAGAAAGAGAAAATTTAAAGGAAATTGTAAAAGAAATTGCAAGCAGAGAAGATTACGGATTGATTGTAAGAACTGCAGCAAAAGAGGCGGATAAGGTAAAATTAAAAAGAGAATTCAAGCAGCTTATTAATAAATGGAAATATATAAATAAAAAAGCATCAGAGCTTAAAGGTCCTGCATTAATTTCAAGCGAATATTCGTTAATTATGAGATTAATGAGGGATATATTTTCGGAGGATTTTA
>JAQVEM010000041.1 GCA_028697935.1 Actinomycetota bacterium | reverse complement strand
GATTTGACATTGGATTAAGTTCCCTGACACCTATTTTATCAAGAGTTGCTGCAGTTGTTTCAGACTCTAAAGATGCTCCAATACTTATAATTCCATGAACCCAATCATATGCTTCCAGAACCGGAACCATTGTATCTGAATCCCTTCCACCGTATATTATACCTTTTATTTCAACTCCTTCAGGTTTATCATAATTCTTATCAAGATTTTTAAAGTTTTTAAGATTTACTGTAAATCTGGCATTTTTATGGGAAGGCGGTATTTCTTTTCCATCCGGGCCTTTTTTCCCTGGATACCATTCACCTGAATAGTTTATCCCTTTTTCCGGCACTTTCCCGGGTTTACCCGTCCAGTAAACATCCTTATCTTCTGTTATCAGAACATTTGAAAATATAATTTCGTCCGGGCTGTTTAATACCTCCCATATATAAGGATCATCATGTGGATTTATATCTTCTATTATCCCAAAAATACCTATTTCTACATTAACAGCATGTACACTATTATTAATATTTCTTAGATATGCAATATCATCACCAACAATAGTTTCTCCTTCAAGCATTGCAGTAGAAGTCTTTCCACACATAGAAGGGAATGCACCGGTAAAATATGTTACCCTTCCTCCAGGACCATGAACTCCTGAGATAAACATATGTTCTGTCAGCCAGTCTTCCTTTGAAGCTCTGTTTATTCCAAGACGCATTGCAAGTTTCTTATGTCCTATTGTATTACCTCCATACTGTGTATTCACAGAATAGACAATATCATCTTCTGTATCCATATATATCCTTCTCTTATCTACATTCACACTTATTCCATCTTTTAGTTCTCCAGCAGAGTGTACAAATTTGAAAAAGTCTTTACAGCTCCCCAGCCTTTTAAACTCCTCATATCCAGGCCTGTAAAGCAATATTTCGGAATGAGATACATAACTTGAATCTGTTAGCTGAACAGCTGGAATCGTGAATATGGAATTAGCAGGTCCAAGAGAAAAAAACAGGATGTGTAACTCTTTGTCTTTCATTATATCTTTCATAATGCTTAAAATTTCTTCTAACCCTTTTTCCTTATCTATAGTATTAATGTTAGACCCGAGATAAACTCCTTTAGGTACCATTAATCTTGTATTCTTTTTGTCTCTACCCTGGTCGTAGTAACCATCAAAATGCACTGTATGGCCTGGCATAGCAATTTTTATTTCTTCATGGTCTCTTATTGCTTTGTCCCTTATATAGTCAAAATCTTCTTTTGAATCATTACATATAAATATTGAAGCAGGGTTTAGAATCTCTACAAATTCCGCTATAAACCTGTAAAGATGGTCATTTTTTATCTGAATTAATTTATTAAAACTATTATCGCTGCACCTCTCCCTTATTATTTCTAAATATTCTTCCATCTTTTCCTCATTCCATAAAATTTTATTAAATAAATATAAATAACTATAAAATTTAGTAGTTTTTATTAAATTTTTTAATAATGAGCAATTATACTAAAATTATTATTAATATTACAGTAAAATTTTAAAAATTTTTAAAAATTTAAAATAATTAAATATTTTTTAACCTGGTTAGCTTTAAAAAATAGTAAAATTTTAGAAGAATATGGAAGAAGATAATAAAAATTAATTTTTTATAAAAAATATTAATAAAAATCTTACTCCCGGAGGATTTTATTAATTATTTTCTTAAAATTTAACTTTGAATTTATATCTCTGACAATTCTATTATGGTGATGCTAAAATAATCAGCTTAATTTAAAAGACCTTTTCCCTTAATCACAAAAGTTATAATACATCAACATGCGTCAATTTCCAGAGTTAGTAAAAGCAGATTATTTGACCAGTACTGTAGATAAATATTTCTTATTATTCCGTATCTCTGTTATTCTACCTGTTATTTTAAACATCCCTGTTAACCTGATATCCTCCGAAGAGCTTCCTACCATAACTTTTATATCCCCGGGTTCTATTACATATTTCATTTCTCTGTTATAAAAACCAAACTGGCCTGTGTACAGTGTGAATACAACTGTCTTTTTTTGAGCAGGGTCAAGAGTTACTCTCTTAAAGCTTTTTAATTCTTTTACTGGCCTTGTTATCTCTGATTGCATATCATTTATATATAGCTGAACAACTTCATCTCCCCTGCATAAACCGACATTTTTTACATCAACACTTATCTGCACTTCTCCTTCATGGGATACAGTCTCTGGTGTAATGATTAGATTGCTGTATTCAAAATTTGTATAGCTCAGTCCGAACCCAAAAGGAAATAGTGGCTTTGTGCTCATTTCCACATAATCACCTTTCCAGTGTGAACGACCACCAGAAGGTTTATGATTATAATAAACCGGTACCTGCCCAACACTTCGTGGAAATGACATTGTTAATTTTCCGCCAGGATTATAGTCACCAAAAAGAACATCTGCTATTGCTCTGGCACCTTCTTCACCCGGTAGCCATGCTTCTATTATTACAGGAATATTCTCAGCAACCCATTTTATAGATAATGGCCTACCATTAACCAGTACAACTACTACCGGCACACCGGTACCACTAATAGCTTTTATCAGATCTTCCTGCACACCCGGCAAATTAAGGTCCGCTCTGTCTCTGGTTTCTCCACTTGTGCAATCATCAACAAGTCCTGATTTATCACCAACAACTATAATTGCTATATCAGATTTTTTTGCAATATTTATTGCTTCAGTAAACCCATCTCTATTATCACCTATTACATCACAGCCTTTTGCATAATAAATAGCTGTATTCTTACCTGCTTTTTCTTTTATCCCATCTAAAATACTTAGTATGGGAACAAAATTATCAGCTATTTCTATCTCATCAGGTACAGCTGTATTGAGCGTATCATTACCTTCTTTCGTCTCCATAAGCGATTCTATATGGCATGGATACGCATAATCTCCTATAATATTTCTTGTACTATCTGCATTTGGGCCAATTACTGCAATTGATGAAATGCTTTTACTTAAGGGTAATATATTTTTCTGGTTTTTTAATAATACTATTGATTTTTGAGCTATCCTGTATGCAAGCTCTCTCTGCTCCGGTATATCAAATACTAGCGAAGCTTTTTTTTCTTCAACTATTGGATTATCAAAAAGCCCGGCTAAAAATTTCATTTTGAGTATTCTTTTCACAGACCTGTCAATTAGTGATTCTGATATTAGACCTTCTTCTAATGCATCTTTTAAAGGCTTACCATAACAATCTGTACTCGGAAGTTCTATATCTACACCTGCTTCTATTGCCATTTTCCCAGCATGCTTCTTATCCGGAGCCACAAGATGGCATTCACTCAACATATTGATACCGAAATAATCAGATACCACTATACCTTCAAATCCCCATCTTTCCCTTAATATGTTACTTAATAGTTCCTCAGAACTATGGCATGGAATACCATCAAGCTCATGATATGCCGGCATTATAGAGGCAATTTTAGCTTCTTTTACTGCTACTTCAAAAGGTAAAAGATATACCTCATTCAGCTCTCTCGGGGGAATGTGCGCAGGAGCCCAGTTCATTCCACCTTCTGAAGCACCATATCCCACAAAGTGCTTGGCAGTAGCCATTATCCCTTTCTTAAAGTCTGTATCCTGAAGGCCGATTATATATGAGGTACCCATAACGGAAACGAGATACGGGTCTTCTCCAAATGTTTCTTCTACTCTTCCCCATCTTGCATCCCTTACTATATCAATAACCGGTGCAAGAGCCTGGTGAGCGCCTGCTGCCTTCATTTGTTTCTTTATAACACTCCCCATTTCCTTAACCAGTTCTGGCTCCCATGTACTTGAAACTCCTATAATCTGTGGAAAACAGGTTGCACCCTTAGCCATATAGCCACTGCATGATTCTTCATGAATGATAGCAGGAATACCAAGACGTGTATTTTCCTTAAGATATTTTTGTATCCTGTTTGCCGTTATAGCAGATTCATCAGGGCTAAAATTACTTGCCCCACCAAGTCTGGTTATCTGGCCTATACCGTTTCCTAGTAAAACATCTGCTTTTTTGCTGGAAAATTTCTTATTTTCCAGTATTTCATATATCCATACACTTCCAAGCTGGGCTATTTTTTCTTCAAGAGTCATAATGGATAAAAGATCTTCCACTCTTTTATTAACAGGCTGATTCTCATCAAGATAAACTCTCTTTTTATTCATTTTTTTATTGCTATTCATTTAAACTAACCTTTCTTATAAAAATTTTAATCTTAAGGGTGATTATAAAATAATTTACATCACTTATTTTTTATAATTTATTTAAAATGAATCAACTATTTAAAGGTTACATTTATAATTTATACTTTTTAGCTCCATAAAAAGCTAATAAACTTATACAAACTGTTTATTAAAATGCTAATTTATAAATATTATTTATTTTAACATTATGTTTTATCTATAAATGTGTTTTTGAAACAGGTTGAACCAGCTACCTTTTACCCTATCATCAGTAAATTGAATTAGCTCCTATTAAATTAACCTTTTATTGAACCTGCTGTTAGACCAGAAACAATATGACGCTGAGCAAATATGTAAAATATTACAGCGGGTATGGCTGCTAATATAAGAAATGCAGATACAAGAGATAAATCCTGACCATACTGACCCTGGAATTGCATTACTCCAAGCTGCAGAGTCCATAATCTTTCTTTATCTATCAAAACAAGGGTCACCAGCAGATCATTCCATGTGTTAACCACAGCCAGAGATGCTACAGCAGCCAGAGATGGCTTTGCCAGTGGCAGCAGTATACGCCAGAAAAATCCTATTGTGGTACATCCATCTATCATTGCAGCGTCCTGAAGTTCTGAAGGAATTTCCATGAAAAAATTACGAAGGATTACAGTTGACATAGAAATCTGAAATGTAGTCAGAACAAGTATTACTGATATAAGGTTATTCTGTAAACCCAGCTGTCTTACTATAAGGAATATCGGTAAAATAGCTACTGTAGCAGGAAACATAAGACCGAGAGTAAAAAATTGAAATAAGGAACCCTTTCCCTTAAAATCTATACGGGCAAATACAAAAGCAGACATTGAAGAAACAATTACCACTCCTGCTGTGGATGCAAGTGTTACAACTATACTGTTACGCATCATGTACCAGAAAATTGGCATATTTAAAATTTTTATAATATTGCCCCATTTTGGAGGTATAGGAGGCATGTAAGGAGTGGTATAAAATTCTCCACGTGTTTTTAGTCCACCGAATATAATAATTACTATCGGAACCAGAATAAAGAGTAAAGCAAGTACAAGAACAATATATTTTAATATTACTGGAATTATTTCAATAAATTTTAAACTTTTTTTTGCATCACTATCTGACATAAATTAATCCTTTCTAAGCTATATGTTCTGTTCTGCGTGTTATACTCATATATGTTACAGAAAAAATGAGTGAAATAATTAACATCACTATTGCTACAGCAGCACCATAACCCAGCTGGAACCGCACAAAACTAAAGCGGTACATGTAAGTTGACAGAACTTCGCTTGCATTAACCGGACCACCTTTGGTCATAATCCATACTATAGCATATACCTGCAGTGAACCAAGAACCGATAAATATGCTGATGTTCTTATAGTTCCACCTAATAATGGTAGGGTTATATATGTTAACATCTGCCGTTTGTTTACCCCATCAATTAAAGCTGCTTCCTCAACATCACGGGGAATATTTTGCAGACCTGTTATATATAAAAGCATATGAAATCCAATATATTTCCATGTAAGTACAATAAATATTGAAAACAAAACAAGGTTCATATTACCCAGCCAGTCCTGCATTTTCCATCCAAATGCCTGAAAAACTGCATTTATAAAACCTCTGCTCGGGTCTGGATTATAAAGAATCCTCCACATAACAGCAGTTATGGTTTCCGAGAGAACATAGGGCAGGAAAAATACTGTTCTATAAAAAGCCCGACCTTTTATTCCACGTCCAATCATAATAGCCAGGAATAAAGCAAGTGGAAGCTGCACAAATAATGATAACCCGACAATAGCAAAAGTATTTCCCAGGGCTCTTAAAAAAACATTATCGCTTATTATTTTTTTATAATTTATTATTCCTATAAAATCCTCTGCAGGGCCCATTCCATTCCAGTTAAATAAACTGTAATAGAGACACTGAAATATAGGAATAACCAGAAAAACAAGTAAAAGAACAGCAGCAGGAATAAGGAATAAAAAAACTTTTATTCTATCACTACTAAATCTACGGGACTTTCTTTTCTTTAGTGTTTCTATGGTAACCATCCCTTCTGATTATTATATAAAAAATATTACCTTTTCTTAAAAATTTCTCTATTAAAAATTTTTAATTTTTTTAAAACAATCTTAATTTTTTTTCAGGGATTGGGTATTTAAACCCAATCCCTTTATAATTAAGATCCAGTTACTTCCATTACTTTCTCGGTCCAATGTTTTCAACAGCTGAGTCTTCAAGCATCTGACATGCTTCTTCAGGTGTCATGGCTTTAGCCATTATTCCCTGAACTATATCATTAACAACAGAACCCATAGCAGGCGGGAGATACTGGTCATAATAAAGCTGCAGATATTCAGCTTTATCTCTTCCTTCAATAATCTGTAAAAGTATAGGATCTTCTACTGTGGCACCTTTTACAACCGGAACGCCCATCCCCAGCTCTGTCTGCTTATCCTGCTCTTCTACAGTTAGCATGAATTTAAGGAAATCTACGGCTTCATCAGGTGCATCTTTACCAACTACAAATCCATTACCTCCTCCAAGTGCATCATTGGGATTGCCAGCTCCACCTTCAACCATCGGGAAGGGGAACCAGCCTAATTTGTCGTCGATTCCTTTGCCATCAGCACTATTTTCTCTGTATGAACCGGGACCCCATTGTCCCATGCAGTTCATAGCTGCTTCACCATTACCCATAATAGTTGCTGCGTCGCCCCATGTTGCTGCAAGGAAGCCATCCTGATATGCATCTGCATCAACAAGTTCCAGAAGTTTATAACCGGCCTGTACAAAAGGCTCGTCGGTAAATGAGCCTGTTCTTGTATTAGCAGCAGCATCAAAAGCAGCCTGTCCACCAATACGGGTTACAAGGTATTCCCAGGAAAATGCAGCCGGCCATTTATCGCCTGCAGCTTCTGCAATGGGGGTAATACCTGCTGCATTAAATTTATCAACAGCTTCAAGAAGATCGGCCCATGTTGCTATCGGAGCTGTAACTCCTGCCTTATCGAATAATTCGGTATTGTAAAAGATACCAACCATTCCCATGTCTCTGGGAACACCATAGTTTCTGCCATTATAGGAATAGACTCCAAGAGCACCAGGTGAGATTGTATCAGCAAAGCCGTCTTCGGCAAGTTTATCCGTAATATCTTTCAGTAACCCTGCTTCAACCTGGGCATTCATTGTTCCGCCGCCCCAGCTCTGGAACAGGTCAGGAACTTCTCCGGTCTGCATAACAGTAGTCATCTTGGCTTTGAAGTTTTCATTTTCCATAACTGTAATTTCAATGGTAACATGAGGATTGGCATCCATAAACCTATCAGCAAGATCCTGCCAGTAAGCCTTCTGAGATTCTTCAGTCTGTATATGCCACCAGGTTATAGTAACCGGCTCTTTTTCCTCTGGTGCTGGTTCCTCTGCTGCTGGTTCTTCTGCTGGTGCTGCTGGTTCTTCTTCTGCTCCTTTGCACGAAGTACCCATTAACAGCATTGAAACCATAAAAACAGCAACCAGGGTAAGCGTTAATATTTTTTTCACTTTTTTCATCTCCTTTTAATTATTTTTTTATTTGATAAAATAATCCAGAGATTTGTTTAAGATAAAGCTCTATCGGCGTGCTTAGACAAATCTCATTTTTCTTTCTTTATATTGTTCACCTCCTTTAACTCATATTTTTATTAATAATATTAATATTCTAAATTTATTTAATATTATTCAAAAAATTTTGACAGAACAAATGATGCTGCTCCTAATACTCCTGCATTATCGCCAAGCTCGGAGTATTTTATTTCTGTTTTTCTTTTTATTGAAAAAAGAGATATTTTATTTATTTTTTCTCTCACACTTTCGAGAAAATAATCACCAGCCTTTGTAAAAATTCCCTGAATTATTACAACCTGAGGATCATACATAAGGATGATATTGGATATCCCGATCCCAAACCAGTTTATTACATCATTCATAATTTCCAGAGCGAGTTTGTCTTTTTTATCTAAAGCATCAAATATTTTATAAATATCAATATTTTTAGAACCATCTCCATTAAAAATAATTGAGTCTGGATAATAGCTATATCTCTCCTCTACCATTCTAACTATTCTATTAGTTGTTACCATCGCTTCAAAGCATCCTTTTCCTCCACAAGCACAGATTTCTCTTGCCTCCGGGTCTATTATCATATGCCCGATTTCACCTATCAGGTAATGATTGCCTCTCTTAATTTCATTATCAATTATTACTCCAGCTACCATTCCTTTGCCTGCCTGAATGGCCACAATATTATCTTTATCTCTTCCAAGACCAAGAACCTTTTCAGCAAAAACCTGAAATCTTGAATGGTTATCTATGATAATCGGAATCTCATCAGGTATTTTGCCCTTTACTTTTTCCCTGAGATTTAAGTTTTTACCCCAGGATGGAAAATGGGGTGAAAAGATAACTTCTCCCTTATCGAAATTAGTTATGCCATATGCACCTATTGCAAGACCAATAATTTTTTCCCTATTAATTTCGGCACCAATTATAAGGTCATTATACAAATCAACTATTTTCTCCAGAACACTATCAAATTTTTCATTTGATTCCAGAGGTAATGTTTCCTTAAATAGAATTTTATTTTTTAAATTTGTAATCACGCCTGCCAGTTTATTTGCTGATATAATCATACCAATTGCGTAACCCCCATCTTCATTAAACTTATAAATATTAGGTTTTTTACCACCCTCCTCTGTGGAGTTACCCTTACCTACATTCATAACAAGACCCTTTTTTAGATAATAGTCAATAATCGCCATAAGAGTAGGTTTACTAAGATTCACTTTCTTGGAAAGGTCAGCAACAGAAACTTCTCCAGAGTCACGGAGAATATTCAATATCACCTTTCTGTTTGTTTGTTTAAGAGTTTTTGGTTTTTTTATGGAAATCATTATTGCTGTAAATTTATTTTTTTAGAAGTTTTATATTTTTTACTTATTTACATTTACTCGTGCAATTATTATATTAATAAATTATTAGTTAGTCAAGGCATTTATTAAACATAATTTTATAATTTACTTGACTAACTAATTTTCCAGCTACTGGATAACTTCTATGAACTGTCTGCCTGTATTAAAACACTTTTTATTAGAATAAATGCTATAAGAATATCTTTTTTAGTAAATAATATATATAGCATAATATATGCAGCACTTTATTTAATTTAAAACCTACAACCTGCTCTTTTATTTAAATTAAATAATATATATATTACAGTGTTCTGGACCTTGACTTTGAAAACACATCAAAAGCAACTGCAACCAGTAATACCATACCTTTTATAACCATCTGCCATTCAGTACCTACACCAAGTATAGACATTCCATTGTTTAATACGCCCATAACAAGAGCTCCAACCACGACTCCTATAACAGTTCCAACACCACCTGAAGCTGAGGCACCACCAATAAAACATGCTCCAATTGCATCAAGTTCAAAATTAGTTCCAGCAACAGGTGAAGCAGCGTTAAGACGAGCAGAAAAAACAATACCTGTTATAGTTGCCAGCACACCCATATTCATATATACAAAAAACATGACTTTCTGCGGGTCAATTCCAGAAAGTCGTGCTGCTATTTCATTCCCACCTGTTGCATATATATATCTTCCAAATACTGTATTTTGCGTTACAAATGTATATACAACTATAAGAATTCCTATAAGAATCAGAACTCTGGGCATCCCTTTATATCGTGAAAGCCAGTAGAAAAATAATATAATAATACCTGAAACCAGAAGAATCTGGAGTATAAATAATGGAAACGATATAACCTCAAAGTTATATTTCCTCTTATTTCTACGACCCCTGACTGCAAAAACAATATAAAAAATTGTAATCAATATACCGGTAGCAAGGCAGGTAATATTTAGATTAACCCCGGTAACTTTAAATATATCCCCTATAAAGCCTCCTGTTAACCTGAGATAACTATCAGGAAATGGCGCAAGTGTAAGCCCCTTAAGTATAGCATTCGTAAGTCCGCGAAACATGAGCATACCTGCAAGTGTT
>JAQVEM010000001.1:2474-42417 GCA_028697935.1 Actinomycetota bacterium | reverse complement strand
GATTTTCAAAGGATAGGAGAAGAAAAGACGCCCCAGTAGCTCAGAGGATAGAGCAGCGGTTTCCTAAACCGTTGGTCGGATGTTCAAATCATCTCTGGGGCGCCATAGATATAAAGGATTATATGGTCAATCTTAAAATAGGGAAAATAGTTCTCTTCTATCAGGACGGGAACCTCCATTTTGGCATAATAACTGGGATAGAGAATAAACACTGGAAGGTGCTAAGTGAAGAGGGCGAAAGCTATATTTTACCTTCTGCACGATTTATCCTTGTTTCGGATAAATGCTATGAACCTTTATCCTCTAACACTTTGAAGGATTTGAAGGATAAAATAAGATTTAAAATGGAAGAACAAGGCGAAATTTGGCTTCAGCAATTGCAAGAAAGAAAGGAATCTTTCACTTTTGATGAGGCAAACTCCTATCTTGGAGATAAGGATGATTTAGAACGATTTGCCCTTTATTTGCTTATTTTGCAAAGAAAAGACCTTCTTAAATACAAAAAGGGGGTCTTTTCTTTTCGCAATGAAGAAGAACGCCTAAAATACCTTAAAAAAGAAGCAGAAACAAAAGAAAGAGCTATTTTTCTACAAGAAGTGGAAAGGTTTCTGCAAGCTAACCTGGATATTTTGCTTTCTCTGTATTCTTTTTCAACCATAAAATATCAAATTTCTCCCTCACTTGCACCTGAATCCAGAACAAGATTCCTTGCTGAACTAAGAGAATTACTTCGTTGGAACACACCTAAAGACCTGGCAAAAATTCTCCGTAAATTTAGTAACGATCAGAAATTGAGAACATTAATCAGAAATATTCGTTTGCTTCTGGGTGATATATCTCCTAATACGGACAAGATAGCTGCTGATAGTGGCATTCCGATAAATTTCAGTGCTGAAGTGCTGGAAGAAGCGAGGAAATTGCAAGCTGAATTGAAGCAGAAATCCAGCAGACAAAATATAGCAAATCTGGATGCCTTTACTATAGATGCAGCAGATTCTCCCGATTATGATGATGCCATTTCACTTCAAGAGTTTAAGCAGGGATGGATTTTGGGTATTCATATCAGTGATGTAGGAGGTCAACTTCCTCTAAATTCTCCTGTATTTAACGAAGCTTGCGAAAGAGTTAGCTCTTTATATCTTCCTTGCGAAACTATTCCTTTGCTTCCGCCATCCTTTTCCAGTGATGTTTTCAGTCTAAAAGCAGGAGAAAATAGAAAGGTGCTGTCTTTATATCTGTTTTTGGATAACCAATTCAAAATTCAAAAAGAGGAATTTAAATCAGAATATATCTGCGTGAAACAAAACCTCAGTTATAAAGATATGGATAGCTATTTAAGTAACAACCAGCATTCATCTTTATTTCAGTTAGTGCGGAATATTAATCAAGGACATAAGATATTTGAGAGTAATGGGAAAAATAGATATGAATGGAATGTGGTCTGTAAAAATGGCGAACTGATGATGGAATGTATTGATTTTTATAGTCCTTCCCGCTTATTGATTGAAGAACTGATGGTGCTTTATAATCGCTTTCTGGCTGAATACGCTTCTGCGAGTGGACTTCCCTGCATTTACCGGAATATTGCTCAATACGAAGAAGGTTGGAATGAGGATTCTAATAATTATTACCAGGTTTTTCTTTCTACTGAGGCAGGATTTCACCCTGGAATTGGCTCAAAAGCCTATCTGCATAGTACTTCTCCGATCCGAAGGGTTACTGATATCATCAATCAAGTTCAGTTTGAAGCTTTGCTAAAAAAGGGAAAACCGCCTTTTTCTGCTGATGAATTGAGAACTATAATACCTGTAATAGAAGAACGAGTTTTATATTTGCATACTGTAGCTGCTCGTAGTGAACAATATTGGTTTCTTTGCTTTCTTCAGAGAAAATATCTTCAGCAACCCCTTAATGCCATCCTTATCCGTTCTATGACAGATGGCTATCTAGTTGAAATAACTAATTGGGATAAACATATCTTCCTCCAATCAGAGGAGATTTTACCACTGCATAACTCAGTTAAATTAATCATATCCGAAGTTAATCCAGAAGAGGGCTGGGTGAAAGGAGAGGTAATTGTTTGAGCCTAAATTGAAAAAGGAAAGATTCCTTATGACCTTTTGTTATTTTCAGAACTTGATATTAGTTGCTCTGGATAAGTTTTTCGTGTCTCCATTAAATGATAAAAAATTATAAATGAGAACTAATTTAATAAATATATCTCTCTTATTGTCAATATGTTTGCTTCTTAAGGCAGGAGAAAGGCTAAAAAATTATTGACAGATAAAGTAGAGGTTTATATTATGCTCAACAATAAAATTAAATAAAGGAATGCAAGGCTAATGGAGGAACGAACTTCTTATCAGCAATACCACGAGCGGAATTTTGTATCCGTTTATTTTTTGTATTTACCATCCTCAAACTTACCATCTGAGTTGCTTGCGAACTATTTTTCCCTGTATCTACCTCCTTTATCCTCTTTTTTTATTTAATTTTGAGTTGAATTATTAGCTAAAACTATATATAAGATATACTTCTCACTATGAAATGCATAAGTGAGGAGGCGAAGCTGTAGGTTGACGATATAATGCTAAAAAAGGAAAAGGAGGAAGGAATAATGAAAATTAAAAACTTCTCAAGGGCGATTTTAAAACCTCATTCCTACATTTTAATAAGCCTTATTGTTCTCATTTTTGCCTTCCTTTGTAATTCCTGCTCTACAAACGCAGATAAAGGAACTATTTCTGGAACCGTGATGCTGGTTAATGATAGCGATAATCCTTCCTTAAATCCAGTTGACTATGCTGGAGTTACTGTAGCATTATATAAAACTGCAGTTTTAGATACTACTCTGGTGAGAATCAATCAACAATATCCTCAAATTGGAGTGCAGATAACACAAGAAACTGAATTTGACCATCGTAACTTTAACCCCTTAAAAGTTGTAAGCACCGATGCAGAAGGAAAATTTAGCTTTCCCTCATTAACAGCTGGTAACTATAATCTAGTTCTCTGGAAAACTGATTGGGGAATAAGATACCTGTGTTCCGTTAGAGCAGAAGAAAAAGAAAATAATAATCTTGGCACTATAGAGCTTTATCCTGCCACTTCTTATAACTCTACCATTGTAAGTGAACCCACTATCTTCAAATCCGACCATTCCTATTTTGTCCTTACCGATGTCAATTTTATGTCTTCGGTAGAATTCCAACCCAGAACTCAAATTTTTATCAATCCTGCCTGTATGCTAAAATTCTTTGGAGCTGTTATTACTCCAGAATTTACCTCTTCCCAAGATATGTGGAAGATAACTTCAGGTAAAGATATATACTCCACTGCTCAAATTACAATGGATTTTGATAACTATTATTCTACCGTGAATTTCTATGGAGAACAAGTGAACATAAAATCAGGGTTTGTAAGCTATGGAGATAATGCGTTGAATTCTATAAATGTAAGTTCAAGCGAGATGAATTATATGGTCTTTAGAGATTGTGGAACAGCTTTTACTATAAATCAAGGAAATGTTGATGTTAGATATTTAGTTATTTACAATTGTAATAACTCTGGTATTGTCTATATTTCCAATATAGATGGAAGTGATACAAGTGTTTATATTACAAAGAGTATAGCTATTGATATTATTCAAAGAGCAGTCTCGGCAGAAAAAGCTAAAAACCTTTATATAAATAATTGTTATTTCCAAGATAATTATTTTGCTATAAGCAATAAATATTGTAGTGGAATTATTGAATATAATGAATTTAGTAATAATTATTATGATCTATATTATTCAAAAATTCATACCAGTTTACATAATGAAATCCATTATAACAATTTTTATAAATCTTATAATAAGAGTATTTTTTTAACGGGTGAAATAAACAATATTACTAATAATAATTTTTATGGACCAACCGACTACTTTATTTATATTTTGCGATCTGTAAATCCTTTTTCTATGGTTTATGCCGATGTTAATGCAACCAATAATTACTGGGCAGTCGCGGAAGTTGATCAATATCTTGCTGATGCAGAAGATGATCCAAGATGTCCCTATCATATCTTATATTTACCAAAACATGAAAATCAGGTTAGAGAAGCGGGAATACAATGACGGGAAAATATTATAAGAGGAGATTCTATTTACCTATTATCTTGCTATATTTTCTTTTAGCGTTCTTGTGATTATGATGGCATAATCGGTTACTTAATATGTCTGATATCTATTTTTGTAAAACCAGTAATATTTTATTTTATTGTAAATTTACCTTAAAACTCTGATAATATTGTAAGGAGATATATAATGGAAAATTATGAAATTTTGTTTATAAGCTGTGATATTTTACTTTCTTCTGCGCTGGGGGCAAGATATGCTGGTCTTTTTATTTCGCAATCTTCTGAAATACAGCATAAGAATATTAGTTTATTTTATTCTCCAATGAGCGATAAATTGGAGAGTTGGGAAACTTACACTGTTAAGCAAAAAATTAATCCACTGTTTTATTATGTTTATAATGGGATAATGAGAAGAATTGTATTTCCAGATGTTTATATATTTAGATTAAATCAATATAAAAGAAAGTTAAGAGACATTTTATCTGTTAACAATGTTAAAAATATAATAATTGGTGTTACGCCTTTTTCATTGTTACTTCTTGGGAGATGGATAAAAACAAACTATCCTTCCTTACAACTGATTGCTGATATGTCAGATCCCTTTTCCTTTAATATGATATATAGGAACAGACCATACCGAACCAGGCTAGCTAAATATATTGAAAATAAGGCATTTCCATACTTTGACCACATTATTGTTTTAGATGAAGGAATCCAAATTCGCTACCGACAAATATATCCAGAATTTAGTGAGAAATTTCAAGTAATTGAACAGGGTGTGGATAAAGATTTTATCAATAAAGTAAAAGAATTATCTAATACAAGTAAAAATCATTTTACTTTTCTGTATGCTGGTATATTTTATTCAAGGGCGCGCAATCCTATTAATTTATATCAAGCGTTTGAATTAACTGAATGTGACTGTAAACTAGAAATTTATGGAAATTTCAAAAGAAGTAACAGACCCAAACCATCTCCTAAGATTGTTTACCATAAAGCTATAAATAGGGAAAAACTAAGTTACATCACTGCACAAACTAATGCATTAATTCTTTTTGATAATGAATATGGATATCAGGTACCAGGGAAAACCCTGGAAACACTCGCTTCTGGGAAACCCGTTCTTTTTATTTATAATAATGAAAATTCGCCTACAATTAAATATGTTAAGGAAGCAAAAGGAGTAGTATGGGTAAAAAATTCTGTACAAGAAATAAAAGAAGGGATTATCAAAATTATAAAAGGTGAATATGATAATCCTTATTTTAATTATACACCTTATACCTGGGACAAAATGCGCATAAAATTAGAAAATATATTAAAGAAATAGGAAGAAGGATAATGGTTTTTTTAATGCTGATAGTTAAAGAGAATAAATTTTATTTGTAAATATAAAAATAAGATTAGGTCTTAATAATGCAATAATTCTACCTAATGGAGTTGACTTAAATCTATTTCGACCTTTAAATAAAAAAAGAGTGTAGGAATAAATTAGAATGGGGAATTGGACAAAAAAATATATATTATTTGCTTATAATCCGGCTCGTCCTAAAAAAACTTTGCTTTAGCAAAACAGACCGTTAAGAATTTAAATAATGAAAAGATAGAATCAAAAATCGTATATGATGTAGATCATAAATTAATGCCCATTTATTTAAATGCCCCAGATGTTTTTTTATTAACATCTAAATAGGAAGGTTCTCTTAATATAGTAAAAGAAGCTATGGCTTGTAATATTCCGGTTGTTGCAACTAAAGTAGGTGATATTGAGTATCTTTTCGGTGATTCTGAAGGATATTATTATACAAATCCTCTCCCGGATAGATTAGCGGAGAAAATCAATTATATCTTAGGTATTAAACTCAAACCTGAAGGTCGTCAGAGAATCATTGATTTAAAATTAAATTCGGAATCTATTGCAGATAAACTTATTCAGCTTTATCAAGAGATTTTATCAAAATAGATGAGTGAATACAAAGTTATTGATGCTTCTCAAATATCCAGAGAAAAATGGCAGGATTTTACGGATAATAATGAAAATTGTAATATTTTCTCAACTCCCTATATGTATGATGTCTGGAATGCAACGCCAGGCTACAGTTCTTTTGCCTTCTTTGCTATTGACAGAAATGAGGAAATCAAGGGCATATTATCCGGCTGCTTAGAAACAGTTTCACCTGGTATTCTCAGTAAAATATCTACCCGGGCAGTATTAATGCAAGCTCCTGTTGCTCTTGATGATGAAGCTCTCTCTACCTTATTAAAACATTATATAAATTTTATGAAAATAAAGGCTGTGTATACCGAAATAAGAAATAATTACGATAATTCAAGCCAGAGACATATTTATGAAGAATTAGGTTTTAATTATGAAGATCATTTAAATATTATTGTTGATTTATCTCAAAGCGAGAATATTTTATAGGAACAAATACATTCTAAAAGAAAAAATGAAATAAAAAAAAGCAATTAAGAGGGTGTATTTGTAAGTCAATTAACTAATGAATATTTGATGGAGAGTTATTCTATTATTAAGGAAGTATATAATAGAGCTAAATTATCTTTACCCTCAATCTTATTCTTTGAAAATGCATTACAAAAAAGTACTGTAAATATTAGGAATGTTTATATATGGTGCTTTTTTTAAATGATAAGCTTATAGGTATAATGTTTACTCTTCAATACAAGGATACTGTTTTTTCTTTGTTTTCAGGTAATATATCCGAATATTGTGATAATCACCCAAATGATATCTTACCTTAGGAAGCATTTAAATTTTGTAAAAAGGAAGGGAAAACTATATTTGATTTCGGTAGCGCTGGAAAACCTATTATCCCTTATAGTATTAGGGATTATAATAAGAAATTTGGTGAAAAATTAGTCAACTTATGGTAAGTACACAATGGTTCACAATCCTTTAAAAAGAAATTGGCTGTAACAGGTTTCAAAAAAATACCAGATAGGGAAGTAATTATGAACATATTAATTGGTATAGCTCATCCTGCCCATTTTCATAACATTAAAAATTTGTATTATAGATTAAAGGATAATCATAATTTAACCGTAGTTTGTCAATCTATTCCAATAGTAAGAAATCTATTAAATACCTATCAGATACCCTATATTGAAATTGGCGAGAAGGGCAAAAATATTAGAGAGAAAATTATTAAACAATTTAGTTTTAATCGTAAGGTAAAGAATATTATAAAAGAGAAAGAAATAGATATAGTAATTGGCGCTTCATTATTAGTTTTTGCCTCAAAGGTAACTAAGGCTAAATCAATATTATTGGATGAAGATGACCAGGCAGTTCAACCATTTACAGCAAAGTTTGTTTCTCCTTATGTAGATCATATTCTATCACCAGATGTTCTAAGTTATGAAAATCTCAAAAATGCTATATATTATCCTGGTTATCATGAACTTGCTTATTTACATCCTAATAATTTTACACCTGATCCCAGTATCCTGACAAAATATGGATTAAATGAAGAGAATAAATATTTTATATTAAGGTTTAATGCTTTTAAAGCTCATCATGATATTCACGAATATGGCTTAAATAAAGAACAAAAACATATTTTGATAGATACTCTTTCTAAATATGGGAAAGTATTTATAACGACGGAAACAGAATTAGAGCCAGAATTTGCTGAATTCAGAATGCCAATAGCAGCTGATGAAATACATACTTTTTTATATTATGCTCAAATGCTAATATCTGATTCGCAAACTATGACTATAGAAGCAGCTGTATTAGGAGTCCCTTCATTTCGTTGTAATACTTTTGCTAATAGATTGGCAGTTTTGGAGGAATTAGAATTGAAATACGGTTTAACCATTGGTTATCATCCTTCTCAATTTGATTGGATGCTTTATAGAATAAAAGAATTTCTGGAACTTCCTAATTTAAAAGAAGAATGGCAAAAAAAGAGAGAGAAACTTCTTCAAGATAAAATTGATGTAACAGCATTCTGGGTTTGGTTTATAGAAAATTATCCTGAATCGGTAAAAGAGGTTAAGGCAAAGGATTTTGATTTTGGTATATTTAAATGAAGCCACCGAAGCCACCGAGACAAACGAGACAAACGAAGAAATATAAAGAGAAAAAGGTATAAAATTAGAATGAATATGAAAATAAGAGTTAAGGAATTTGACAAAGCGTTATGAGATTAATTCATTTGATAGTGGGTGCAAGACCTAATTTTATGAAAATGGCACCTCTTTATAGAAAATTATCGTTGTATAGTAATAGATATGAACCCCAGATAATACATACAGGACAGCACTATGATGAACAAATGTCCAAACTCTTTTTTAATGATTTGGCTATGCCTGAGCCATCTGCCTATTTAAATGTAGGTTCAGGCACACAGGGGAAACAGACAGCCAGGATAATAGAACGATATGAAGATTTGATTCTATCAGAGGATAAACCTGATTTAGTTATTGTTGCAGGTGATGTTAATTCTACAATTGCTTGTGCTTTAGTGGCTAAGAAATTATATATTCCTGTAGCTCATCTTGAATCGGGTCTAAGAAGTTATGATGATAGAATGCCTGAAGAGATAAATAGAGTTCTAACAGATAGAATATCCGATATTTTATTAACACCTTCGCTGGATGCAAATAAAAATTTGGAAAAAGAGGGTATAGAGCCAGGTAAAATTTATTTTGTGGGAAATATTATGATTGATTCTCTGGTCGCACATAAAGATAAAGCTGAAAATTCTAATATTTTTCACCAATTAAATATGGTACCTAATGAAAAATATGCCTTAGTAACATTACATAGACCATCTAATGTTGATGAGTATGAAGGTTTAAAAATGTTGCTAACCTCTTTGGAAATCATAGGGAGAAAAATAAAGATTATCTTTCCTATGCATCCCCGAACGAGGAAAAATATTTATGAACTTGGTTTATCATCTATTTTAAATACTAGTTCAAATCTTATTATTACTGAGCCATTAGGATATTTAGATTTTCTCAAGTTAGAGATGAATGCAAAATTTATCCTAACAGATTCGGGAGGTATTCAAGAGGAATCAACCTATTTTGGTGTTCCTTGTTTAACCTTACGAGAAAATACGGAAAGACCGATAACCGTTACAGAAGGTACCAATCATCTTGTTGACTTGAATGTGGAAAGTATCGTTAATAGTGCCAGGGAAATTATTGAAGGGAATGTAAAACAGGGGAAAATACCTAAATATTGGGATGGAAAGACAGCCAGCAGAATTGTAAAAGTACTTGATGAATGGTTTGAGAAAAAAGAAGAAGCCACCGAAGACACCAAGAGCACCGAAAAGTAATTTACAATACAAAAATATTAGCCACCGAGAACACCGAATACACCGACAAAAATTTAACCACTGAGAGCACAGAGAAAAAAATATAATGATGATACAAGATAAAAGGATGGCAAATGGGGCAAGATGGTTATTTTGGGGATGGCTGATTATAGTTTTAGCAATGAATGTTATTCCCTTGGGAGATGATTTAAATCGTATCATTCACAAATCTATATTTGAATTTAGATTGGATTATCTTATTCATTTTGTATCTTTTCTTGTCTTTATCCCTTTATATTTGATAGCGGAAAGGCAAGGCAATCCAATTTTTAATCATAAATCTGTTTTGAAATATATACTAATTGTAGGCGGTTCTGCTATAATCAGTGAATGTTTACAATATCTCTTGCCTTATAGAACCTTTAATCCTATGGATATGATAGCGAATCTCTTTGGAGCAATATTGACTCTGCTGTTTATTTTTATTAGCCACCGAAAACACCTAGAGCACCGAAAGGTAATTTACAATACAAAAATATTAGCCACCGATAGCACCGAAGACACCGAAAAGGTTATATAATTTTTAAAATAAGAAAGGGAAAGCCCAAAATTTATGATATATGAGAAGGAGCTGAGTGATAGAATTATTGGTTGTGCAATTGCTGTTCACAAAGAGCTGGGTGCCGGATATTTGGGAAAAGTATATGAACGAGCTTTATGTGTAGAATTTAAATATCAAGGTATTAGTTATGTTTATCAGGTTCCTATACCAGTTTTTTATAGAGATCAAATTGTTGGAGATTATATTGCTGATATTATTGTAGAAGGTAAAATTATACTGGAGCTCAAAGCTTGTAATATAATTCATTCAATGCATTGCGCACAAATAATAAATTATCTAAGTGCAACAGGGCTCAAAGTAGGATATATCTTAAACTTTGGCAATGTGGCAAAATTAGAATTCCAGAGAATTGCCCATTAAACTATTTTTCGGGAATTTAGGTGGCTTTTTTTGAATAGGGATTTTACATTAAAAAAGTATAATGAATTGTTGGATGCTTTTAAAAAAGCTGGCTATAATTTTCAAACTGTAGAAGATTTTATAGGCTCACCCTTATCTAAGGTAATAATTATGAGGCACGATATAGATAAAATGCCCCTTAATGCTTTAAAATTCGTTAAACTAGAAAAGAGTAAAGATATTTATGCCACTTATTATTTTAGAATAGTTACAGACTCTTTTATCCAATCTATAATCAGAGAAATCTCAGCATTGGGTCATAATATAGGTTATCATTATGAGGATGTTGATTTGTGTAAGGGGGATATTGATAAAGCATATCTTTCTTTTAAGGTAAACCTTGGGAAATTGAGAAAAATAGCTCCAGTAAAAACAATCTGTATGCATGGTAGCCCCTTATCAAGATTTGATAATAGAAAGTTATGGGGAAAATATGATTACAGAGACGAAGATATAATATGTGAACCTTATCTTGATATAGATTTTAATAAAGTGCTATATTTAACCGATACCGGTAGAAGATGGAATAGTGAAGATGTTAGTATACGAGATAAAGTGCATTCAGCCCATAATTTTCAAATAAAAAATACTAATCAACTAATCAATTTAATCCAGGAGAATAAATTACCCGAACAGATTATGATTAATACTCATCCACAACGCTGGAATGATAATATATTTTACTGGACAAGAGAATTATTAGCCCAGAATGTTAAAAATCAGATAAAGAAAATAATTGTTAAACAAACAAATAAATCAGTTATAAATAATAGTTATTTAACAATAACTTGATATTATGACCTTTAATTCTTTAAATTATGAGGAGCATTAGATGAAGCCAAAAGTAAAAATGAATATTCCAAGACTTGATGGGAATGAAGAAAAGTATGTTACATATTATAATTCTCATTTAGATAAGTATATTTCAAGAAGAACAGTGATTCCTAAACCAAGTGTCTCTAATGCAATTATGAAAAAAATATTTGATTTTGCCAAAAGAATTATTATAAGTGAAGAATACAAAGAAGATTGTAGAATATATATACAGAGATATAATCGTGAATATCATTCTCAAGGGAAACCAATGAGCACCTGGCCCAATGTATTTTTGAAGATTATGCGAGCTACCTTGAAAGATTATCCTGATCTGGATTTGAAAACCTTAAGCAAAGAAGATATAGTTGAACAAAATCTACCCTGTCGTTCTATAGCATCAGCAATACAAGCAGGATATCTAGAAAAGGTTCGTGATTGGCGAAAACTTTCTGCCCTAATTTAGTGATATCTCACGCAGATTTCGCAGATAACGCAGATAAGGTCTCTCACAGATTGCACAGATAACACAGATTTTTTTCACCTCTCACAGATTGCACAGATATCACAGATTAATGTTTTGTAATAAAAAGAGTTTAAAGTACTTTACTATAAATTAGCTCCTCTTACCTTTTTAATTAATCTATTAATTTTAGGGTAGGTAAAATATAACAAATTTAGATTATTTTGAATATTCTTATTATAAGTAAAAAAATCAGCGAAATCAGCGTAATCTGCGTGAAATAAAATGAAAAATAGAATTATCGTAATCAGCGTGAGAAAAATACAATGAATTTGAATGATATAAGTTATCAAATCAGAGGTTCAGTTTTTGAGGTTTACAATATATTAGGTCCGGGTTTGCTTGAAAATATTTATGCGCAAGCTCTTTTAATTGAATTAAATAATAGAGGTCTGAAAGTAGAAAATCAGGTTCCCATAGAAGTTCTATACAAAGGTGTTAACCTTGGAATTCAGTACAGACTTGATTTTTTAATAAATGATCAAGTAATCCTCGAATTGAAATCTGTTGATACATTATTACCAGTTCATTATAAGCAATTGATAACTTATCTAAAAATAGCAAAGAAACCTTTAGGTTTTCTGATCAATTTCAATACTGATTCAATCAAAGACAATATAATAAGAGTAGCAAATGATATTCATCATCCAGATCTTCAATAAATTAGTTATGTTTCACGCAGATAGCGCAGATAACGCAGATGGATGTTTTTATGTTTAATAATTTAATCTAACTGTAGTGAAATCTTTAAAAAGCTTTAGGCCATATAATTGAGTATAGTTACAAAATTATAAGAAAATACTTTGGGATTTTAGATTATGATTATAATTCTTATTATAAATTCTTTAATCTGCGAAATCAGCGTAATCTGCGTGAGATGACAATATACTGTGCTTAGATATCGCAGATAACGCAGATAAATGAATGATAATGCTTTATAATTTTAGCTCTCTTGAATTCGTTAAAGAAATCTCCAAACCAACTATTAATTGATATTATTGGCAATATTCATAGATAAATTCAGAACTTTAGATTATGTTTGACACTCAAATTATAAATAAAGAAATCTGCGTAATCAGCGTAATCTGCGTGAGGTATAAATTGAGGAATAAATAATGAAATATTTAGTGACAGGTGGAGCAGGGTTTATCGGTTCCAATATAGTGAAAGAGTTATTAAAGCAGGGTCAGGAAGTTCGGGTGTTGGATAATTTTGCCACCGGTAAACGTGATAATATTCTTCCTTTGATAACCAATCCACATTTAACAGTTATAGAAGGGGATTTAAGAAGTTTTCATATTGTTAGAGCTGCCGTTAAAGGAGTTGATTTTATCCTGCATCAAGGAGCACTTCCTTCGGTGCCTCGTTCTATTAACGACCCTATTACAACCAATGATGTGAATATCCTGGGTGCTCTTAATATCCTGGAGGCGGCAAAAGAATTTAGAGTAAAAAGAGTAATCTGTGCTTCCTCTTCTTCTATTTATGGAAATAGTGAAACACTTCCTAAGATAGAAACTATGCCAGTTAATCCAATGTCTCCTTATGCTTTAACCAAATATGCTCAGGAAAGATATTGTCAGATATACTATAATTTATATGGGTTGGAGACCGCATCACTTCGCTATTTCAATGTATTTGGTCCTAATCAAGATCCTACCTCTCAATATAGTGCTGTTATTCCTAAATTTATTAAACTTATAAGTGAAGATAAAGAACCAATAATCTGTGGTGATGGCACTCAATCGCGTGATTTTACCTATGTTGAAAACAATGTTCTGGCTAATATTTTAGCCTGTACCGCAGAAAAAGCTCCAGGTGAAGTAATAAATATTGCCTGTGGTGAATCCTATACTCTTCTGGATTTAGTAAAGATGATAAATGATATCCTGGGAAAGAACATAGAACCTCAGTTTGCACCTGAAAGACCAGGTGATGTTAAACATTCTTGGGCAAGTATAGACAAAGCCAAAGAAATCTTAGATTATGAAGTGAAAGTGGATTTTAAAGAAGGACTAGCTCGTACAATTGATTTTTATAAATAAGTTTAATGTTTCACGCAGATATCGCAGATGAGGTCTCTCACAGATAGCACAGATAACACAGATATAAATTTATAATAATAAGATGTTAATATTAGAAGAATTACTGCACGCAGATTACGCTGATTCCGCAGATTAAAGAATTTATAATTATAACATTAATAATCATCTAACACTTCAAGTATTTATCGCAGTTTATAGTCATTGAAATAAATCATTTGGCTCAGATATTTTTTAATAGATTCAATATAGTTAAAATTATAATGTATTTATAATCATCCATCTGCGTTATCTGCGATATCTGCGTGAAATATAAAAAATTATGTTACAGATAACACAGATAACACAGATATCACAGATATCACAGATAAGGATTTATAGTGAAATTAAAAGAATTAATGTATAATGTAAATTGTGCTATTTCTTACCGTCATAATGAATTAACTTCAGAATTACTTTAAAAACACTTATAATGAAATTGATGGATATGATAATTTTATCTGGAATAGAAACATGGTTTATACTAACGGTTATTTAAAAAAGCCCTTATTAGTTTTTTAGAATAGAGAATGGTAATGCTCTAAGAACTTATTCTGATTTTAAAAATTAATTCAAGGGGAATGTTAATATATGCCGATAAGACGCAATTTTAATTAATTGATACAGTTTTAACAATCTTATTATAATTATAATCTGTGATATCTGTGTAATCTGTGAGAGACCATATCTGCGGAATCAGCGTAATCTGCGTGAGATAAATTGAGCTAATTGATCAATTTAAAAGCTATAAAATTTAGCTACAAACATTAATGCATTGTAAATGAACATATTTTTAATTATAAATTATATCTGTGCTATCTGTGAGAGAACTTATCTGCGAAATCAGCGTAATCTGCGTGAGGTAATCCTGCTAATGTTTACAACCTATTATTATAAATTTTTATCTGTGTTATCTGTGTAATCTGTGAGAGACCTTATCTGTGTCATCTGTGCAATCTGTGAGAGTATATAAGAAGAACTTATGTCCAATAAACTTATAATAAAGAACAGTATTTATCTTTACATTCGTCTTGTAGTGTCAATGGTAGCTGGTTTTTTTACCTCCAGATTTTTACTTATGGCTTTGGGGGTATCTGATTATGGGCTATATAATGTTGTTGGTGGTGTGGTTTCTTTAATGGCATTTGTAAATACTATAATGATAACAACAACTTATAGGTTTATTGCCTTTGAAGAAGGGAAACCTGATGGTAATGTAAATAATATATTTAATATAAGTTTATCCATACACTTACTTTTATGTATAATATTTCTTTTTCTCTCCTTAACCGTTGGATTATATTATATTTATAATTATCTTAATGTTCCTGAAGGCAAATTGAATGACGCAGTCTTTACTTTCCTTTTTTCCACACTCATTACTATCTGCATTATTATTGAGACCCCATTTCAAGGTTTATTGGTAGCCAAAGAGAAATTTTCAATAACCGTTCCCATTGAAATATTAAATAAGATACTGATTTTATTATTATCTATAGCTCTAATTTATCTTCCTTATAATCATTTAAGATTATATGTAATATTTCTAACTATAATACATGCTTTAAGACTTATACTTTACATAATTTATTGTTTCAGAACATATTTTAATGAGGTTAAATGGAATTTTTCTAAAGACTGGAAAAAGTATAAAGAAATGCTGGGTTTTACAGGTTTGAATTCAATTGAAGTTGCAGCCGTAGTTGGAGAACATCAAGGTGCAGCTATTATTATTAATCGTTTTTTTGGAACCATATTAAATGCCAGTTTCGGTATAGCTAATCAAGTTAATTCTATAGTGAGATCTTTTGCTCAGAGTTTAGGGCAAGCAGTTGTTCCCCAGATAACAAAAAGTTATAGCGCTGGTGAACACAAACGAGCCAGTAATTTAGTAATTTTAGCATCTAAATATTCTTTCTTTTTAATGGCAATCCCTATGCTTCCCATCCTTTTAGAAACGGATTTCATCCTTAATATTTGGTTAAAAGAAGTTCCCGAGTATACTACAATATTTGTTCAAGCTATGCTTTTAAAATCTGTTATTTTTGCTAGTCAATACGGCATTGGTCCCTTCATTCACGCCTCTGGAAATATAGCTCTATTTAAAATAACATATAGTAGCATTACTCTTTTAGGTCTACCTTTAGCATATTTTGCATTTAAAGCAGGTTATCCTCCTTATATTATTGGCTATATTTATCTTCTTACTGCAACATTGACCTTTATAACAGATCTAATTCTTTTAAAAGCTATATTAAATTATGATGTTATGGAATTTTTAAAAAATTCTACTTTTAAAATAATACTTGTAAGTTTATCCGTTGTTCCGTTTTTTATAATTAAAAATTTCTTTTCTTATGGATGGTTACGTTTTATTCTAATCAGTCTTGTCTCTGAAATAATTCTTTTTATTTCAATATATTATCTGGGTATGGACCTTTATGAGCGTCAATCTATTAAGCGCTATATAATTCAAGGGATTCGTAAACTTCAAATACGACATTCTTCAACACCGGTAGCACCTTAATTAAGAGATTATTTAAATGTTCATAGTATTTGAATGTTATTGTAAAGGTTGAGAAGGTTGAGAAAGTTTAATTAGGAAATTTGTGAAAATTCGTGGACAGAAGAAACGAAGATATGAAAGTTTTAGTCACGGGAGCCGATGGATTTATTGGGTCACATCTTTTACACAATAATAATTATAAAATACTGCTCTTTTAATCAGCCTAATAATAGAAGTAAAAATAATATATGAAATTAAACTATAATTTATTAAATAAAATTGAAAAATTAATAGGGGATTCCTGGTACATTATAGATATAGAAAAATTTAGAACAAATTTTTATGAATTTTATGATGCTTTTACTTTGATTTACCCTAAGATAAAAATCGCATATTCATATAAAACTAATTATATTCCAGCATTATGTAAGATAATTAATAACGAGGGAGGATATGCAGAGGTTGTGTCAGAAATGGAATATGATTTGGCTATTAAAGTAGGAGTTAATCCTGAAAATATCATTGTAAATGGACCTTATAAACCAGAGAAATCTTTAGAAAAGTATTTAACTAAAGGGAGTATAGTTAATTTAGATAATTATTCAGAATTTATTCTACTAAAAAAGATTGCGAGTAAATATCCGGGTAAAGTTTTTAATTTAGGAGTGAGGTGTAATTTTGAGTTAAATGATACACCACTTTCCAGATTTGGATTTGATACTAGCAAAGAGTCATTTTTCCAAATAGTAGAAGAGTTAAAAAATATAAAAAATATCAGATTTAATATGATACATTGTCATTTCCCTTATAGAGATTTAAAAGTATATGAAGAAAAAGTTAATAGAATGCTTGATATATATGAAAGGGTTGTTGATTATAATGAGCCATTTTATATAGATTTAGGAGGTGGATTAGGCGGTAAATTAGACGACAAAATAAAACAACAACTTGGCTATACTGTTGCTGATTATCAAGATTATGCCAATATAATAGCAACAAAATTTCAGGATAACTTTTCACAAAGTTATTATAAACCAATATTAATATTAGAACCAGGCACAGCTTTAGTAGCCAACACGATGCAATATGTATGTAAAGTAATTGAGATTAAAACTATTAAAGATAAACATATTGCAATTACCTCTGGATCAAAGATTAATTATCATCGGTTAACAACTAAACTAAATTTGCCTCTATCTGTATATAGTATAGATACAAATAAAACAAAAAGAAATTATTATGATGCTATTGACATATCGGGATATACTTGCATAGAAGATGATTATCTTTATAAAAATTATTCTGGAGAGCTTTGTATAGGTGATTATCTTGTTTTTGACAATGTGGGGTCCTATTCTATTGTGTTTAAACCACCTTTTATTTTTCCTAATGTTCCCATCATTGCTTTAAGAAATGATGGATTTGATATTTTGAAAGAGGCTGAAACATTTGAATACATTTTCCAAACCTATAATTTTGAATAAATAGGAGTATAAATATGAATAACACAAATAATAGGTTAATTTGGTTTAAAGGAGATATAATTCCTTATAAGGAAGCTAAAATTAATATTATGAATACCAGTGCGCAATATGGAATAAATGTTTTTGAAGGAATTAGATGTTATAATAATGAAGAGGAAAATTCCTTATATGCTTTCAGGTTAAATGATCATATAAATAGATTGTTCCAATCATCAAAATTAATAAAATTTCAAATTGACAACAAGATTAGTAAAGAATATATAATATATAATTTAAGAAATGTTATTAAAGCAAATAAATATAATGAAGATTTATATGTGAAAATATGTATGTTTTTGGATGAAGAAGGTAGTTGGAGCTCTTTAAGCCCTATAGGAATTGTAATATATCCTTATCCCAAAGGAAGAGTATATTCAGACAAAACTGGTATAAACTGTTGCATTTCTTCTTGGGAAAGAATTAGCGAATTTGATATTCCACCCAGGATTAAGGCAGGAGCTAATTATATAAATAGTAGATTTGCCTTATTGGAAGCAACAATGAACGGTTATGATTCTTCTATCTTTCTGAATAGAGATGGAAAAGTTGCCGAAGGACCAGGTGCCTGTTTATTCTGTCTAAGAAATCATAAATTAATTACACCACCTATCACAGCTTCTATCTTAGAAAGTATTACAAGGGATACATTAATTAAAATTGCTAAATATGAGCTTGATATTGAAGTAGAAGAAAGAGAGATTGATAGAACTGAATTATATATTGCAGACGAAATATTTTTTGTTGGAACTTCAGTGGAAATTCTTCCCATATTAAGTGTAGATCAATATCTAGTTAATAATGGCGAAGTTGGGAGTATTACCAAAGCATTGAAAGAGTTGTATTTTGAAATAGTTAGAGGAATAAAACCTAAATATAATGATTGGTTAATAAAAATATAGAGGTAATTAAATATGGAATATATATCTATAACAAACGAGGTGAAATTAGCACAATATTTTGAATATTGTGGCATAGATGATATTATGGTCGATCTTGAAATTATTGGAAAAAAAGAAAGACAAAATGGGTTAAATACTGTTATTTCTGCTCATAGTATTGAAGATATTGATAAAATAAAAAAATGTCTTACTAAATCAAAATGTTTAGTCAGAATTAATCCGATTTATGAAGGCACAGAAAATGAAATAGAAGAATCAATTGCTAGAAAAGCTGACATTATAATGTTACCTATGTTTAAAACAGTGAAGGAAGTGGAGATTTTTGTTGAGCTTGTTGGTGAAAGAGCAATGAAATACCTATTGCTTGAAACTCCACAAGCACTAGTAAGGGTAGATGATATTCTTGATGTAGATGGAATTGATGCTGTTCATATTGGATTAAACGATTTATCTATAGGGATGGGATTGGATTTTTTATATGAACCATTAATAGGTAGTATTATTGAATATTTGTGCCAAAAAATTGCCCATAAAAAGATAAAATATGGTTTTGGTGGTGTCTCAAGGTTAGAAAAAGGGAAATTAATTTTATCTGAACATTTTAGACTTGGTTCCAAAATGGTAATAATAAATAGGGATTTTAGAAAATATAAAGATACATATGAAGAAGTAATTAAAGAAATTGATATGAAAGAAGAAATTAATAAAATAAATAGTTATTTAGAAAGTTTAATAGATGCAGGGGAATATGAGCTGGAACAAAATAGATTGCAGTTGAAAGCGGATATCCAAAAACAAATTAAAACTATGTTTAATAATACCAAATAGGCTTACATTATGAACAGTAAAAGATTTATTAATTGATACAAAAAAACTTAATAAATACTTTATAAATTAACCACTATTTTTTTTATGGAATAATATAAAGGATTGAATAAATGAAAGTTTTAGTTACGGGTGCTGATGGTTTTATTGGGTCTCATCTAACAGAATCTTTATTAGCAGAAGGATATGATGTTAGGGCTTTAGCTCAATATAATTCTTTTAATTATTGGGGATGGCTGGAAGATATTCAACAAACCTCTAACTTAGTCCACGAATTTGCACAAATTAACACGAAATAGAGAAGGTTGAAAGGGGATTAGAGGATTGAAAAATTTGTGTAGTCGGAGCGTGCTGAAGCTTTACATGTATTGAGAATGTTGAGAGGGTAAGGACAGAGAGCGGATGGATACTTTCCAGAATAAACGACATACTCGTCGTTACCTGTCCTCAATGTAAGTCAAGGGGAATAAGGGTTTTGAGAGATTTGGCAAAGTTGAATTAATTAAATAGCAAAATTGGATTATAATAAATTTAGATAATTATAATAATTCGTGCTAATTTGTGAAAATTCGTGGACAGAAGAAAGGAAGATATGAAAGTTTTAGTTACGGGAGCTGATGGATTTATTGGGTCACATCTAACAGAATCTTTATTAGCGGAAGGATATGATGTTAGAGCTTTAGCTCAATATAATTCTTTTAATTACTGGGGATGGCTGGAAGATATTCAACAAACTTCTAATTTAGAGATTGTTTGTGGAGATGTAAGAGATCCAGCATATTGTAGAGAAATTTGTAAGGGGATAGATGTTATATTCCACTTAGCTGCATTGATTGCTATTCCCTATTCATATATTGCTCCACAAAGCTTTATAGATACTAATATCAAAGGCACTTTGAATATTTGTCAAGCAGCTAAAGATTGTAAGGTCAAAAGAATATTAGTAACTTCTACCAGCGAAGTTTATGGTACCGCACAATATGTTCCCATAGATGAAAAACATCCATTGCAACCTCAATCACCATATAGTGCCAGTAAAATTGGTGCTGATGCGATTGCTACGAGCTTTTATTATGCTTATCAACTTCCTGTTACTATAGTTCGTCCATTTAATACTTATGGTCCTCGTCAATCTGCCAGGGCGGTGATTCCGACAATTATCACTCAAATTGCTAGTGGAAATAAAGAAATTAAGATTGGTGATACTACTCCAACTCGTGATTTCAATTATGTGAAAGATATTTGTAATGGCTTTATTTTATTAGCTAAATGCGATAAAGCAATTGGTGAAACCGTAAATATCGGTTCAAATGATGAGATTTCTATAAAAGAATTATTTGCATTGATTAAAGATATAATGCACAGTGATGCAAATCTTATAGTTGAAGAACAAAGGTTAAGACCCGAACATTCTGAAGTCTTCAGATTAAGATGTGATAACACCAAAATAAAAGAACTAACTGGTTATGAACCTCAATATCCTTTAAGAGAAGGTCTTGAAAAAACAGTAGAGTGGTTCAGCGATCCACGAAACTTAGCCAAATATAAACCGGGAATATATAATTTATAGTCCACCAATTTGCACAATTTTACTTGAATTATGAATAATGATATTATGTATAAAGAAGAATGCTACAAGATAATTGGAGCGTGTATGAATGTTCATAAGGAATTGGGACCGGGATTTCTTGAAGCTGTATATCAAGAATCTTTAATGCTTGAATTTTTAGAGCAAGGAATACCTTTTGAAAAAGAAAAGGATATTCGTATAGTATATAAAGGGAAAACCCTAGATAAATGTTATAAAGCCGATTTTTTATGCTTTGATAATATAATTGTTGAAGTAAAAGCTCTTGCAGAAATCTCTAACGATCATATCTCTCAATTATTAAACTACCTAAAGGCTACCAAACTTAGAGTTGGCTTATTAGTCAACTTTGGATCCTCAAGTTTAGTATATAAACGCCTCATCTTATAAATTCGTGTTAATTTGTGTAAATTTGTGGATTCTCCTTAATTTGTGTAAATTGGTGGACTAATTTGTAGACTATGGAATACCAACCAATCATTGATTTCATCCGTTCCCTCTATCCAAATAAAGATACATTACCTTTACTTTCCCATTCTTTTGGGGGCAATAGAAAGAAATATACTATATGTATAAAAACATAACTTTATTAATGCATAGTATTTGGAGGAAGGATAAGGTTATAACATATTAGTAATATGTGCATTAAATTAAATTTTATATAAGTTATATGGAGGTTAAGTAATATATGAAAAGAAATGTATTATTTATTTCGGTACATCCTGATGATGAAACTTTAGGATGTGGGGGAACTATTCTCAAACATAAAGCGAACGGCGATACAATCAACTGGTTAAATATTACTGATATGGATAATAATCATCCTTTTGATTTTAGTCCTGAAATCGTAGAGAAAGTTCAGAAGATTATAGGTAAAGTTGTCAGCTCATATGAATTTAATAATTTTATAAACTTAAAATTTTATGAAAGGATTATAGATACTATTTCTCTGTCAGAATTAATAAGTAAAATAAGTGAAGTTATATATAATATTAAACCTGATATTTTATATATACCTAATAGAAGTGATGTTCAGTCTGATCATAGAATATCATTTCAAGCAATTTATCCTTGCACAAAAAATTATAGATATCCCTTTATAAAAAGTATATTAATGTATGAAACACTCTCAGAGACCGAATTTGCTCCCGCTTTATTAGAAAATGCTTTTATACCTAATACATTTGTAGATATTTCTGATTATATAGATAAAAAAATTGAAATTATAAAATTATATGAAACTGAAATTATGCCTGACCCATTACCCAGAAGTGTCTATGCGATAAAAGGTTTAGCCGCTTTTCGGGGTTCAAGAATTGGGGTTATGTATGCAGAAGCTTTTATGTCACTTTTTAGGAGGTATTAATGGCAAGACTACTAAGAATAGCTTTAATCTGTCATTTTTCTAATCCAGAGGTTAGAGATAAGTTACCCTTATCCCAAAAAACTTTTGAGTATTATATTAGGAGAATTTTAAACAAACCAAAAAAACAAGTATTTGATTTTGCCCCCTGGATAACTAATTTGATCTCCGAATTAGAGAAACGCAATGAAATAGAAATTCATATTATATCTCCTCACAGGAATCTCAAAAAAAACAAATATAGTTTTAAATATAATAATATATTTTATCACTTTTTTAGACCTGATGATGATATTATGGTTATTAAACTATTCAGAAAGCTTTTCAGAATAAAAAGACCAAAATATTATTATAATAGATATTTAATAAAAGGTTTTGTAAAAGATATAAAACCAGATGTTGTTAATTTAATAGGTTCTGAAAATCCATATTATTCCATCGCAGGTTTGGATATTACAAATTTACCATTAATACTTACTGCTCAAACGGTGTATACAAATCCTCTGAGGAAAAAGTTCAGTGGAGAAGTAGATCAATTTACATGGGATTTAGAACTAAAGTTACACCAAAAAATAAAATATTTTTGTAGTGAAGGGCTTATTCATAGAGATTTGATTTTACGAAATAATCAAAATGCAATTATTTTTTACTGTCCTTCCTCATATATACCTATACAAAAGATCAATAATGTAATAAAGAAATATGATTTTGTTTTCTTTGCTGCCGGTGTGGCAAAGAAAAAAGGTATAGAAGATACAATTCAAGCGTTAGCTCTAGTAAAAAAAGAATATCCAAAAGTTACCTTGAATATTGTGGGTAAATGTGATATTGATTATAAGAAATATCTTGAAAAAAAGATAGAAGAATTAGAGTTAAAAGAAAATATTGAATTTACTGACTATTTCCCCAAACAATCAGATATGCATAAACATATTCAACAGGCAAAATATGCGGTATTACCTGTTAAACTTGATGTTATATCTGGTACCATAATAGAAGCAATGATACTTGGGTTTCCGGTTATTACTTATAAGACAACAGGAACTCCTTATCTTAATAAATATGGTGAAGCAGTTTTAATTAGTGATATTGACGATGTTAATTCATTAGCAAATAATATGCTTAGGGTGATCAAAGAACCTGAACTTGTTGAAAAAATGTTAACCAATTCAAAGATTTTTATTGAAAGAGAATATGATAATAAAGCTAATATGGATAAACTCGTAAATATTTATAAAGCCGTATATAAGCATTATTATGAAAATGAACCAATTCCTAAAGAATTGTTATTTAATCCAGAAGAATTTCCTGAATATAAAAAAGTTAACTACTATGATTAGATTAGAAGAAATAATTAAGTTTATTCAAGATCAAGTAATCCAAATACAAGGACCATATAAAGGAATTGAGATAGAAGGTATAGCAGGATTGAGAAATAGTGATTCAAGATATATAGATTGGATTCATCAAAATACTAAGCAACCCCAAGAAAAAGCAGAAAACTCTATATCAAAAGTAATTATTGCAAATCCAGGTGTCAATTACAGTGAAAAAATGAAACTAAATGGTAAGGTGCTCATCCAAGTTAAAAATCCTTATTTAATAATAGCAAAAATCGGTAATGAATTTTTTGTAAGAAAAGAAAAACCTATTATCCATCCAACAGCTATCATTGATCAGGGTGCAAAAATTGGTAAAGATGTGTATATAGGAGCTTATTCCGTGATAGATGCTTGTGTAATTGGAGATAATTCTATAATACAAGAAAATGTGATAATCCGTGATTGTGTGAAAATAGGTAACAATGTCCTTATTAAATCTGGAGCTATAATTGGAAATCCTGGTTTTGGATTTGTTAAAGATGAAGATGGCAAGTTATTTAAATTTCCTCAAATTGGTGAAGTTATAATTGAAAATTATGTGGAAATAGGTTCTAACACCTGTATTGATAGAGGAGCATTTTCTGATACAATAATTGGTTCAGGTTCTAAGATAAATAACTTATGTCATATTGCTCATAATGTTGGAATTGGTAATCAAGTTATTATAACAGCCCTTGTTAATGTATCAGGATCTACTATTATAGGTAGTAATGTATGGATAGGACCAAATTCAACACTAAAAGGGCATCAAATAATTGGTGATAATGTATTAATTGGTGCAGGTGCGGTCGTATTAGGCGATATTCCTTCTAATGAAGTTTGGGTTGGTAATCCCGCTAGGTTTTTAAGAAAAAATGAATAATAACATTATAGAACTAACCATCAATTTAACTGAATCTATTGCTTCTGCTTTAAAACAGATGGATCAAATTAATAAAAAACTGCTAATAGTCGTAGAAAATGGAAAATATTATAGTATGCTAAGTATTGGAGATATTCAGAGAGCTATAATAAAAGGGATTGATTTAAATACTTCAGTGGGAAAAATACTTAGAGAAGATGTAGTTGTGGCTTCAGAAACAGATGATATGGATAAGATTAAACAACATATGTTACAGGGAAGAAATGAATATATGCCTATAGTAGATA
This sequence comes from Actinomycetota bacterium, assembly GCA_028697935.1. Taxonomy (GTDB): domain Bacteria; phylum Actinomycetota; class Humimicrobiia; order Humimicrobiales; family Humimicrobiaceae; genus JAQVEM01. The sequence goes on along the minus strand of JAQVEM010000001.1, from coordinate 17,331 downwards.
AAAATGGAGAAATAAAAAATGTTATTTACTGGGAAGATATTTTTAAAAAGGAGGAAAAATTACGGGGAAATATTGTAAATCTACCTGTAGTCATAATGGCTGGTGGTATTGGCTCAAGACTTAAACCTATAACAAATGTTTTACCCAAAGCCTTAATACCTATTGGAGATAAAACTATTCTTGAACAGATAATGGATTTCTTTATGGAACAAGGATGTAATAATTTTTATTTATCTATTAATCATAAATCAGATATGATAAAGTATTATATTAAAAATTTAAAACAAGATACCTACAATATAGAATTTATTGAAGAAGATAAATTTCTTGGCACAGCTGGAAGTTTGGGTTTATTAAAAAATAAAATTCATACCACTTTCTTCGTTAGTAATTGTGATATTCTGGTTGATCAAGATTTAAGTGATATTCTTAAGTTTCATAAATCCAATAAAAATGATATAACCGTTGTATCAGCAATGATGAATATTAAAATACCCTATGGCGTTTTAGAAACAAATAATAATGGTCTGCTGGTTAGTATAATAGAAAAACCAGATTTGTTCTTTAAAATTAACACGGGTTTATACCTATTAGAGCCCAGGGTATTGGAAGATATTCCTGATAATGAACCATTTGATATTACAGATTTGGCGCAAAAGCTGATCAATGAAAAAAGAAAAGTAGGTATATTCCCAGTTAGTGAAAAAAGCTGGAAAGATATGGGTAATTGGGATGAATTCTTAAGACAAGCGAGGATAAATTCTAAGTGAAAGTTCAAACTGATATAACCAGACATACTATACTTGAAATAGTCATCACTCTGTATTTAGCCCGATTATTATTCCCTTTACCTTTTCTGCAATTACCGTCTCCATTTCATGCAAACTATTTTTATAGTGCATTAGTATTTGCAGCGTTTGCCATATTATATCCTAAATCATACTTTTTAAAGTCACTGATCCCGTTTTATGTTTTTTTTGCTATTCATATAATATTTACTCCGTTAATATGGGAAAAAAGCATAATTATTTGGGAAAGAGGGCAATATTTGAATATTAAATCTGTTATTATTGATTATTTTCCTCTTTTTATCGCTCTTTTAGTATATAATCACTATATCCATAAAAATGATTTTATTACGCTGGGAAGAATATGCAAAAGAGCTTTTATTTTTACTTTTTTAGGAGTAATTAATTCTTTATTGGTCTTTTTAAATTACCCTGAGGCGATAAGAGAAGCTCATATATATTTAGGAACATTTTACTTAAGTGAATATTATAAATATTTAGGACTATTGGATTATGGTTTTTTTAATGCTTTATGTTCAATATTTCCTATATTAGTATATATGGTAATTAAATTGCAAATAGAAAGTTATAAAAAAATAGGATGGATCCTATTTATATTATTATCTTTCTCTTCAATAATCTATGCTAAAATTACTGCATTTCTGCTCTTTTCCGCTATTTTCGGAATTACTGCTATTTTTTTAAGAGAAAATTACAAAAAAGATATTATATACTTAGTTATAGCATTATTAATAGTTGTTTTAGTAATACCATCTTCTGCAATTGCTCAGATTTTTTATAGAAGCTCTGAATTCTTTCCTCACTCTGTTCTTGGTGATAGATTATTTGATGCTGGTTTAACCATAGAAAATCCCTATCTAGATTATTATGCAAGTCCTTATCATGCAGGTAGGCGTTTAGGGAGAATTCCTTTGCTTTTAGAGTCTTTTTTAAGTAATCCGATTAGTGGTGGTGGATTACACACTAATCATGCTCAGTGGTTTGATATGTTATCTGCTTTTGGACTATTAGGTTTTGTGCCTTGGGTATGGCTAATTGTGGATAATTATAAAAGGAATTTGAAAATTCTGAATAAGAAGTATATTCCTTATTATATGCTTAGCATTATAGCTTTTGTAGCTATGGGACTTTTAAAAAATACTGGTTCTGATCATACCTGGATTTTTTGGTTTCTAATTGTTCCAGGAGCAAATTTTATTTACACTAATAATTATAATGATATATCAAATAATAATTATATAATGAGGGTAAATAATAATGTTTGAAAATAAAACAATAATGATTACTGGTGGAACAGGTTCCTTTGGCAATACAGTACTTCATCGTTTCCTGAATACGGATATAAAAGAAATTAGAATTTTCAGTCGGGATGAAAAAAAGCAGGAAGATATGCGGAAATTTTATGATAATTCTAAAATAAAGTTTCATATAGGAGATGTAAGAGATTATGATAGCGTTGATAATACGATGTTAGGCGTTGATTATGTTTTCCATGCTGCAGCTTTAAAACAGGTTCCTTCCTGTGAATTTTTTCCTATTCAGGCTGTTAAAACCAATATTTTGGGTGCAGAGAATGTAATTAAGGCTGCTATTGCTAATAATGCTAAAAAGCTAATTGTACTCTCTACGGATAAAGCAGTGTATCCTATAAATGCTATGGGGATGTCTAAGGCACTGATGGAAAAAGTTATGATTGCCTATTCCAGACAGCAACTTGAAAACGGAACAGTTCTTTGTGGAACTCGTTACGGAAATGTGATGGCTTCACGAGGTTCGGTAATTCCTCTGTTTATAGAGCAAATTAAATCAGGGAAACCAATTACTATTACTGATCCTGAAATGACTCGTTATCTAATGTCCTTAGAAGAAGCAGTTGAATTAGTTATTTATGCTTATCAAAATGGACAACAAGGAGATATTTTTGTACAAAAATCTCCCGCTTGTATTATTCAAGATCTTGCTCAAGCGTTGATAGAACTCTTCGAAACAAAAACGACAATAAAAATAATAGGTACCAGGCATGGAGAGAAGAAACATGAAACTCTGGTTAATAGAGAAGAGATGGCAAAAGCTATAGAACTACCAGGTTATTATAGAATACCTGCAGATACAAGAGATTTAAACTATGATATATATTTTGAAAAAGGACAACAAAAGGTAAGCAAGGTGCAAGATTATACTTCCGAAAATACTCAAAGACTAACAATACCTGAAATAAAAGAAAAATTGTTAACAGTAGATTATGTAAGAGCGGAGTTAGGATTAGGAGATAAACATCCTTTTTATGATTAATGTTGTATTACTAAACTAGGTTTTAATGATTAAAATCGGAATTACAGGCAAATCTGGATTTATAGGTACTCACCTCTTTAATACCCTTAGTTTATCTAAGGATAAATTTATTCTTATTCCCTTTGAAGATAATTATTTTAATGAAACCAGTAAGCTTGAATCTTTCATAAAGGAATGCGATGTAATTGTTCATCTCGCTGCAATGAATAGACATTCTAACCCAGAAGTACTTTATCAAACGAATATAGAATTGGTTCAAAAGTTAATATCTGCTTTTGAAAGAACTTCTTCAAGACCTTATGTAATTATGAGTTCTTCTCTTCAAGAATTTCTTGATAATCCTTATGGTAAATCAAAACGAGAAGGTAGAGAACTATTAAATAAATGGGCTGATAAAACCAATGCAATGTTTACAGGATTGATAATACCTAATGTTTTTGGACCATTTGGAGTTCCTTTCTACAATTCTGTGATTTCTACCTTTTCCTATCAACTTGTTAATAATCTTGAACCAAAGATTGAAATAGATAATCAAATGAATTTAATTTATGTAAATGAATTAGTTAATTTTATTATAGAATTAATTGAAAAGTATGGTAGTTTAGCACAGACAATAAATAATAGAAAATCTAGAGAAGATAATCTTAATTATCCACCCAGGATATTAAAAATAAAATCTCAGGCTAGTTATAAAGTTTCAGAACTTTTGGAGAAACTTCAAGAATTTAAAGAGATGTATTACCAAAATAGCATATTTCCAGAATTAAGTGATTACTTTGATTTATGTCTCTTTAATACTTTTAGGTCCTATATACCACTAGATAATTATCCTCGTTTGTTTAAAATCAATGCAGATGAGAGAGGTATTTATGTAGAATGGGCAAAATCAGTGTCTAAGGGACAAAGTTCTTATTCAACCACTAAACCACAAATTATTAGAGGGAATCATTTCCACCTTAGAAAAGTTGAGCGCTTTGCCGTTATTGAAGGTAATGCTTCAATTAAATTACGAAAATATGGAACTACTGAAGTTATTGAATATATCTTGGATGGGAATGAACCTGCTTATGTAGATATGCCGATATGGTTTACACATAATATTACTAATATAGGGGATACGGAGTTGTTGACAATGTTCTGGACTAATGAATTTTATGATCCAGGTGATCCGGATACTTACTATGAACCTGTATGATTTTTTCCCGCGGATTAAGCAGATAAAAACGCGGATTCCGCAGATTGGATTTAATTATAATAAGAATTCAAAATAATCTAAATTTGTTATATTTTACCTACCCTAAAATTCATAGCTTAATTAAAAAGGTAAGAGGATCTAATTTATAGTAAAGTACTTTAAACTCTTTTTATTACAAAACAATAATCTGTGTTATCTGTAACATAATTATTTATATTTCACGCAGATATCGCAGATAACGCAGATGGATGATTATTAAACATTATAATTTTAACTATATTGGAATCTAATAAAAAATATCTGAGCCAAATGATTTATTTCAATGACTATAAACTGCGATAAATACTTGAAGTGTTAGATGATTATTAATGTTATAATTATAAATTCTTTAATCTGCGTGAGATGAAAATATACAGTACTTAGATTTTGCAGATAACGCAGATGGATGATTGATAATATATTATAATTTTAACTCTCTTGAAATCGCAAAGGAAATGTCTAAGCCCAGTTTTGGTTTTAATAATATATACTATGATAAATTCAGAATTTTAGATTGTGCTTAATATTCTTAACATAAATAAAGAAATCTGCGTAATCAGCGCAATCTGCGTGCGGTAATTCTTCTAATATTAACATCTTATTATTATAAATTTTTATCTGTGTTATCCGTGTAATCTGTGAGAGGTAAACTAAAATCTGTGTTATCTGTGAGAGCACTTATCTGCGGAATCAGCGCAATCTGCGTGAGATTAAAAATATATGAAAAAAATCAAACTACCATTTATTATCTTCTTTTAGACATCCTTCTTGTAGTCATTGCCTTTCTTTTTGCGGCAAAGGTAAAAGAGTGAACAAGGAGGATACTATCAGATTTTCAGTGGTGGCGTTTTCTCTTTGCCTTTACCGGGATATGGATAGTAGTGGGTATATTAGGTGGGAAGTATTCTTTACAAAAAGTGGGAAAGGCATCTAAGTTGGCGAGTCAGATAATTAAGTGCGATATATATGCGATAGTGGTTATTTTCGGGCTAATGTATATATTCAATCAGTTACATTATTCTCGGATGATAGTGCTGGGAACGATTTTAGGGTCAGTTGTGCTGGAATTATTTATTTTTGTAGGGTTATTTTATGCTTTCAAATTTCGGCGCGAGAACCGATATTTTGCGAAGGCACTTCTGGTGACACATTCAGAAGCACTGGAGGAATCACAGACGGCGAGTTATTTTCCGGAGCCGGATCTGCAAGAGATACCGGTTTTAAGAGAGAAGAAAAATGAAACGCTAGTTAATAGAAAGAAGCTGGCAAAACTTATCGGTATGAGGGGTAAAGAACTTGTTTACAACGAATTCAATTATAAGGAAGTTACTAAGAATATTATGCGTGCTATGTAATGAAAACTAACATAATTTTTGTACAGACAATGAGTAGAGAACGAGGTTAATATATTTATGATGGGCGAAAAAACAATTTTTATAACTTTTCTCGGAGACATTAGTTTAAATGCTAAATATAATGAACTGTATGAAAAAGGAGAGAAACCATTTGATGAAATTGGGAATGTTTTAGCTGATAGTGATTTAGTTGTTGGCAATCTGGAATGTTTTGCTGAAAGCAAGCAAGGTGAGAATCTACTAAAGAAACCACGGCTTAAAACTAAACTGGAAACATTAAACTATTTAAAAGATATTAATCTTGGATTAGCTTGTCTGGCGAATAATCATTTTTATGATAACCTGGAAGAAGGATTTCAAAAAACTATTGATTTTCTGACAAATAATAATATAAATTACATTGGCGCTTCAATGACAGGAATGGAAGAAATTCCATTTATTTTTGTAAAAGATGGGATAAGTGTAGCTATTCTTAATTATGTAACCCCCGATACAAATCCTCATCTTCCAGAAGATGCCAAAGTTAAACCAAATTGGTTTTATTTAAAAAAAGTAGAGCAGGATATTGCAAATCTTAGAAACAAAGTTGATTATATAATAGTCTATCCACATTGGGGCGGTAAAATGGAAGGAGCTTTATTACCTGATAAAGAATTAATTCCTATTGCTCATAAAATAATTGATGCTGGAGCTGATATTATTATTGGTCATCATTCTCATACAATCCAGCCTTATGAAATTTACCGAGGAAAATATATTTTCTATAGTTTAGGGAATTTTTGTTTTTCCGACCTTACATTTGAAAATAGACAAATATATCTAGATAGAAGAAGGAATTACGAGGGACTGATTATTTGTGCCCAATTTTCACAGAATTCTATTTTTATTAATCCCAATAAAATTTCCGTAATTAATAATAGAATTGTTCCCTTGAATGATAATATTAAACCAAGCAAATTAAGTAATAATCCACTTTTAAATAAATTGTGGGCTCCCTATCTCTTTTATGAAAGGAAGATATATTCAATAATTAGTTTTTTATTTTTTAGAGGAAAATCACCTATTAGTCAAGTTAAGAATATAAAATTAAAGAAAATCTTACATAATTTGGGATTAAAAAAGCAGAGAGGCTAAGAAAAATAGTCTTACACTATTATATAACTCACCTTTTTGCAGCAAGACAAATAAGCAGAATTGTGATATATTAATATACAGCACTTTTTTCTAATAACGAAGTTCTTGCTTACAGCATGAGCTAGTTGGCATAGTTTTCTGTTGTGAATATTTATTACAGAGATTTATTTTCAAATTTGTAGCAGATTTACCCATATTTAGATTTATCAGATCTGGGTGACGAAGTTATGTACATATATAAATCATAAAGGAATTAATCGGAACACAACTTATAAGATGGAAGAAGAAAATCAGAGGGAAAATGCCTAGTGATGCCAGTGGAAAGCATAATTTGGAGATGGAGAACAAACGGTTGAATAAGATAGTTTTAAATAACGAAATTATAGTCCAAGAGGTCTAAAAATGTTTTTAATTATTGTCTTTAACAAAGAGTTAGATTTTTACCTATAATGGTGGGATAAAATCAAAAAATTTAGTGAGTTATGATGATAAATGAGATATTAAAAATATTTAGATTATATTGAGCAGATCAATTTATTACATATACGCAAAAGGGAATTATCGTGATATTATTCGTTATAGTCGGACGCTTAGGAAAAACACTCACAACATCAAAACTTATTCCGATAATTGAAACCAAATTGTTTGACAAAATATATGTTTTTAAAGAAAAAAGAGGAGATCCTATTGAAGGTGTAAAATATATAACAATTCCAGACAATTTATTAACACGTACTATATTTCGCCCTAGATTATTAAGGAGATTATATGAGCTGCTACAAATAATTTATTATTCAATCTATTTACATCCAGATGTTATTAATGCCTATCAACTTGTACCTAAAGGGTGGAATGGCTTTCTTGCAGCAAAGATATCAAAATCGATTTGTATTACTTCAATGATAGGTGGTTTTCCTGAATTAGAAACTTATTTAAAATTTAAAAAGTTAGGCAAAAAAATCAATTTATATGTATTAAGGCATTCTGATTTTGTAACTACTAAAGGTATAACGGTAACTGAGTATATCATTAAGCATGGAATTGATACATCTAATATTTCAACATTTAATGGATCTATAAATACAAATATTTACAATTCAAAAATTGAGCAAAATAGAAATATCGATCTAATATTTGTGGGGACTTTTAGGGAGTTAAAAGGTCCTAACAGATTTGTTATGATTGTAAAAGCATTATCTCGTTTGTATCCTGACATTAAAGCAATTATGTTAGGAGATGGAGATCTTTATAAATCAACATTATCTCTTATCAACAATGTTGGATTAGAACATAATATTGTTTTAAAAGGTTATGTAGAAGATACTTATAATTATTATCAACAGACGAAAATAATAATAATGCCTTCTCAAAATGAAGGATTATCAACTGCTATGCTGGAAGCAATGGCTTGTGGTTGTGTACCTATTGTATCTAATGTTGGATGTCAAAATGAGGCTGTTAAACATAGATATAACGGATTTTTAGTTGAAAACTATCAAGATATAGAAAAATATGTTTATTATATTAAATATTTATTAACGAATCCAAATCAATTGAATACAATGTCAACTCGCTGTCAAAAGTTCATTGAGCGAAAATATTCTTCTCATGCACAAGCAGAGATATACTCTAATATTATCTCAAATACATTAAATAAATCATATTCAAATAAGAAAAAGAAAGTTATATTGAATATAGAAAATTAGCCATAGTTATTACTCAACTATTTCTTATAAGAATTAATAAAGGCGTATTATGAATATAGGATATAATATCGTAAAGAATTTATTATTACCTGCTACAGATTTGTTAATACAAACTTTTTTAAAAAATTATAATCAAATCAAAGATATGCTTAGCTGGAGTAAATCTTAAATAGCTGAATAGCTGAAAAAAATTAACTCAGCTGATTGATTAGCTTATAGAAATATAGATTATTATAAAATTTATTTGATTATAATAAAATAATGTCATCAGATATTTTAAAATAACATTATTGCCTTTAAATTTATACCTATTTTAACAAAGAATATTCTCCGTCATAGATATCCCGAATTTATTTCCAAACAAATTAATAATATTTCACATAGAAAAAGTCATACAGGAAATTCAACTTGAAATCCATCTCCTTATTATCAAAGTCGTGATTGCTGAGGTTTTAACGGAGGCACAAGCTATGCAATTACCTTGTATTGCAACTGATCATGCTGGTATTCCAGAGGTACTAAATTTTGGTAGAAGGGGCATTTTGGTTAGGCAAAGAGGCATAGAGCAAATAGCTAATAAAATGGAAGAACTTATAAATAATAAAGAAAAAAGAATTAACTTAGGGTTAAGGAGCAGAGAATATCTAAAAAAAGAATTCAATTTAGATAGACAAATCTATAAACTATCAGAAATATATCATAATTTAATAAGTAAAAAATTATAAAATGGAAAATAAAGTAATTTTAACTGCAACAGGAGATGTTTTTCCAGCAAATCTTTCATATCATAAAGGGAAGGGTATAATTAGCAATTTTAATAAACATAATGGTGTTCCCTGGCAAGAAAGTTTTTTAAAAATATTTGCTAATTCAGATATTGGTTTAATTAATCTTGAAGCTCCAATATTACCGAATTCTGAATTTAAGGATTCTATGACATTTGCAGGTAATGAAAATTTCATACAATTTCTCAAAAATTGTGGAATAAATGTTATTAATATAGCTAATAATCATATTTTAGAATATGGTCCAGAGGGTTTTAATAGTACTATTAATATTCTTCAAAATAATGGACTTAATATTATAGGTAGATATCAAAATACTATCTATGATTATTACAAAAACAATATGAAAATATCTATTGCTGCATTTAATGATATTCATGATATTTATAATACTAAATTATATCAAGATTATAATCGTGAAGCAATACTAAATTGTATTAATAAGATGGGAAACGCAGATTGTAAAATACTTGTTTTTCATTGGGGTAATGAATATATAAATATTCCTTCCTATAAACAAATTGAAAATACAAAAGAATTCATTGATGCGGGTGCAGATATTATAATAGGACATCATCCTCATGTTATTCAACCAGTTATGGAATATAAACAAGGTATAATATGTTATTCTTTAGGAAATTTCATATTTGATATGATATATAAAAACAATGTTAGAATTGGAATGGTCATACAATTTATTATAATAAAGGGCAAGAAACCAAAATATGAGATAAAAGGAATATACATAAAGGATGATTATACGCCATCATTAATAGATATAAATATTTTTAATAATATATATAAAAAATATGAAAAGATGTTTTATATTTTTTTGGGATTATCTAAAAATGACTATGAAAAAAAATATAAATTCATATTAAAAAAGAATAGGTTAATTCAAAGAATTATTATGAAAAAAGATTTAATTAATAATATAAAGAATATTACAATGAAGGATGTTAATAATATTATCAATAATAAATTAAATATATTAAAATAAATTAAATATATATATATATAGTTATATGGAGGTTTAAAATAATGATAGATAATAAGTATGTTATTAAGAATATATTTATTCCACTTGCAGATTTATTAATGCACACATCTTTAAAAAAATTTTACAATCAAATAAAAGATATGAATTGTTGGAGTAAATCAGAAATAGCTGAATGGCAGAATAAAAAATTAACTCAGCTAATTGAATATGCTTATAGAAATACAGATTATTATAAAAATTTATTTGCTGAAAATAATATAGTGCCATCAGATATTAAAAACATTAATGACCTTAAATATATACCTATTTTAACAAAGAATACGCTTCGGGATAAATTCCCCCAATTTATCTCTAAACAGATTAATAATATTCCTCATATAAAAGGTCATACAGGGGGTTCAACTGGAAATCCATCAGCTTATTATCAAAGTTATGATTCCTGGAGTTTTATTAATGCTGATACTTGGTATAATTGGGAGAAAATGGGGTATAGATATTCAGATCCATTTTTAGCATTAGGAAGTAGTTCTTTATATGTAGAACACAAATCTTCATTTAAGCATATAATTTATTATAGATTAAAGGGGAAAATTGCTGTAAACGGTATAAATATGTCAGATGAAACTTGTGCATCATATGTAGACTTGATAAAGAAAAAGCATATTCATTTTTTATATGGTTATGCTTCATCACTTTATCTATTAGCCAAATATGTAATAAAAAATAATATAAATTTAAAAATTAAATGTTGCTTTCCTACTTCAGAAGTACTGACTGATAATTATCGTAAGACTATTCAGGAGGCTTTTAATTGTAATATTATGGATTGTTATGGTGCTAATGATGGAGGAATATGTGCATTTTCTGATGTGCCTGGTTTTTATGAAGTGGGTTATAACAGTATTGTAAGATTAAAAGAAAAGGGTGATAATAATTCAGGGGAGGCATTGTTAACTGACTTATTTAATATAGCTACACCTTTAATTAATTATCAAGTCGGTGACAATATAATCATAGATGATGATATAAATAAATCCTATCAATATAATGGACAAATAATTAATAGTGTGTTAGGTAGAACTTCAGATATAATTACTTTAGGAAATAGGAGAGTATTAACAGGTCCAGGTTTTACTATCCTTTTTAAAGATATTCCTGTAGAGTATTATTGCCTAGAAAAGATAAGTGATTATGAACTTGTATGTTGGTTAATTAAATTAAATAATTATAATTCATTTTATGATGATTTAATTTTGAGTACCTTAAATAAACAAGCTGGTCCTGACATTAAAATAACTATAAAAGAGACAGAATCTCCCTACCTTGCAAAATCGGGCAAAAGAAAATATTTTATTGACTCTACTCTTAATTCAAATTCTATCTAATAGTTTGCCCATTGTGTTGAATTCCTCCCCTATTTATTTCGTATTATTACGATATTGATCATAAATTAATGATTACAATAACAAATTAAATTCCGTTTAAGCCTAACTACATTAAATAGCTATTTTATAGGTCTTGTAACTATATAATAATTTATTATTTAACATAATTAAGGAGTAGATTATGGATACTACAAAAATCGCAGACATTCTGTCAGGTAAAAATGTATACAAAAGATATTTAGAATTTAAAGAAAGTCAATGGTTTTCTCAGTCAGAATTAAAGGAAATTCAACTTAATAAGTTAAGAAGTCTAATATATCATTGTTATGAAAATGTTCCTTATTATAGAAATTATATGAAGAAAATAGATATGATTCCATCCGATATTAAATCTCTTGATATATTAAAGGAATTTCCAATTATTACAAAAGAAATTATTAAAGTTAATTATAATGACTTCACTCCTGTCAACTTGAAGAAAATAAAAGGTGTAAAAATTAGTCAGACTGGAGGTACAACAGGTAACATATTAATGAAAAGGAATGATGCAAATTCAAGAAGTCATACATGGGGAGCATATAAAAGATTTGAAGATTGGATGGGATTTAAAACAGGTGAGAAATTATTAAGATTAATGGGTGGTCATGTAATCCATAAACATAATCTTAAATCTAAAATTAACGATTTAAAATATAAGGTTATTTATTATCTAGAAAATTCAATTGTTTTTAACCCTTACGATACTGAAGAAGATGTAGTGAATAAAATAATATCTACCTTAATTAAACAGGATATCAAACTTATAAGGGGCTATCCTCAATATTTGTATAATTTATGCTGTATTATGGAAAGAAGAGGCATTAGATGTAAAGTACCAATTATAATGACAACTGCTGAGCCCATATTGGAAGAGCATAGAAAATTATTTAAAAAAGTTTTAGGTTCAGAATCTTATGATCAATATGGTTGTGGAGAAATTGAAGGAATAGCATTTGAATGTAGTAGTCATGAAGGATTGCATATTACTGAAGAGAATGTTATTGTTGAGACTGATGAAAATAATAATCTGATATGTACGGATCTTAATAATTATTCTATGCCTTTTATCAGATATTATAATGCCGATCAACTCATCATAAAGTCAGAAAAATGTAGTTGTGGCAGAGCTCACCGATTAATTGGAAAAATATTGGGTAGAGAATGCGATTATATTATTGGTTTAAATGGAGAATATTTGCATTGGGCTTATTTTTGGCATTTAATATTTGATAGTAATATAGCAGAAAGACGCGATTTACGAAAATTTCAAGTAATTCAAAATTCTCGTGATACTATTGAATTCCATTATGTTGCTGATGAATTGTCTTCTGATGAAAAGAATATCATTGGAGATAATATAAGAAATCGCATTGGAAATGTTAATATTGAGTTTATTCAAGAAAAAGATATTCCAAATTCAAAATCTGGAAAATATAGACCTGTTATTAACAACCTTATTTGACTTTTATTTATAAAAGTGTTATTTACTTGCAGAGTAATTCTACTTTTTTCTGGGTATCTCTGATTATAACAGAAAAAGGGGGAATATAAAAAAAATCATTTGTTTCTTTTGAATTTATCTGATTAATGGGAAAGGCGTAAAAAAACCATATTGCTAATATATAATAATAAAGTCAATCTCTATATAATTTATTCCTAATTATTATTTGTTTTACAGAGTTATAATTACATAATATAAATTGAAGCCAACGAAATGAAACTATTTCCTAATATGATTATTAATTTCCATAAAGTTTGGGATAGCAAGTGGATGGAAAGGGTTTTTCTTTTACTCAAAAATATCTATAATATAGTTTCTCTTGAAGATATAGAAGATTATTATTATAAGGGAAAAGAATTGCATATTTGCTGTCATATTACTTTTGATGATGGAGATAGAAGCTTTTATACTATTGCCTTTCCTTTAATAAAAAAACATCAAATTCCGGTTTCTATCTATGTTTCGCCTCAAATCATTAAATCAGGTAAAAATTTTTGGTTTCAAGAAAGAAGCCATTATAACCAAGAAGTTTTCCGATTTATTATTTATAAAAAATATCCCTATTTAAAGCAACTAAATCCCAAGATACCATTGATTACCATATTGAACTCTTTAACACTGGAGCAAATTTGGGAACTGATTAATGAATACCGATTATTTATGCATATAGGTGAAGAGCAGGGTGCATATATGAGTGAAAGTGAATTAAAAGAAGTGTACGATTCCGGTTTAGTAGCAATTGGTGCTCATACTCAAAACCATCCTATATTAGCAAATGAAACAGAACAAACTAGCCGATACGAAATCCAATCATCAATATTAGAACTAAGTGATATGCTAGGTACGCAGGTCAAGTATTTTGCTTACCCAAACGGAATACCATCACTTGATTTTGGGGAAAGGGAGATGGATGTATTAAAAACAATGGATATTAAACTTGCTTTTTCTATAAAAAATAAGTCATTTACCAAGGAGAATAATCCTTTAAGCATTCCGCGTATGGTAATTGAAACCAACGGTAGTTTAACATATATTGTAAGTAAATTATTATTGGAAAGTAAGGCGGATAAGATTAAGCGGATAGTTCTAGGCAAACAAGCCAAGGATTATCGGGAAGAAGTTAGGGAGCTTATTATAAATAATCAACCAAATTATTCGCAATACTAATGTTAATATCTTTTAATTATAATTTTTTAACCTCTCACAGATTGCACAGATATCACAGATAAGGTCTCTCACAGATAGCACAGATATCACAGATTTTTTGTTAACCTCTCACAGATTACACAGATTACACAGATAAGGTCTCTCACAGATAGCACAGATATCACAGATTTTTTGTTAACCTCTCACAGATAGCACAGATATCACAGATAAAAATTTATAATTAAAGATATGTTCTTTTACTATGCATTAATGTTTTTAGCTAAATTTTATAACTTTTAAATTAATTAATTAGCTCAAGTTATTTCACGCAGATTTCGCTGATTACGCAGATTTTTTACTTTAATAAGAATATTCAAAATAATATAAATTTGTTATATTATACCTACCCTAAAATTCATAGATTAATTAAAAAGGTAAGAGGATCTAATTTATATTAAAGTACTTTAAACT
>JAQVEM010000001.1:0-2374 GCA_028697935.1 Actinomycetota bacterium | reverse complement strand
TTTGTTATATTATACCTACCCTAAAATTCATAGATTAATTAAAAAGGTAAGAGGATCTAATTTATATTAAAGTACTTTAAACTCTTTTTATTACAAAACAATAATCTGTGTTATCTGTGCTATCTGTAACATAATTATTTATGTTTCACGCAGATTACGCAGATAACGCAGATTTTTTACTTTAATAAGAATATTCAAAATAATATAAATTTGTTATATTATACCTACCCTAAAATTCATAGATTAATTAAAAAGGTAAGAGGATCTAATTTATATTAAAGTACTTTAAACTCTTTTTATTACAAAACAATAATCTGTGTTATCTGTGCTATCTGTGAGAGGTAAACTAAAATCTGTGTAATCTGTGAGAGAACTTATCTGCGGAATCAGCGTAATCTGCGTGAGGTAAAAAATATATGAAAAAAAATCAAACTACCATTTATTATCTTCTTTTAGACATCCTTCTTGTAGTCATTGCCTTTCTTTTTGCGGCAAAGGTAAAAGAGGGAACGAGGAGGATATTATCAGATTTTCAGTGGTGGCGTTCTCTTTTTGCCTTTACCGGGATATGGATAGTAGTAGGGATATTAGGTGGGAAGTATTCTTTACAGAAGGTGGGAAAGGCATCTAAGTTAGCGAGTCAGATAATTAAGTGTGATATATATGCGATAGCGGTCATTTTCGGGCTGATGTATATTTTCAATCAGTTCCATTATTCCCGGATGATAGTGATGGGAACGATTTTAGGGTCAGTTGTGCTGGAATTATTTGTTTTTGGAGGGTTATTTTATGCTTTCAAATTTCGGCGCGAGAACCGATATTTTGCAAAAGCTCCTCTGGTGACACATTCAGAAGCACTGGAGGAATCACAGACAGCGAGTTATTTTCCGGAGCCGGATCTGCAAGAGATACCGGTTTTGAAGAATGAACCCTATATTCCTCCTTATCCTTCATATAGTCCCGAGGTAAGTGTTTTAGTGCCACTATTCAAGAGGTTATATGATCAATCGGAGTTCTTCGGTTTCATCAATGATTATCTGGATTTGAACACTTTTGACTCGGATAAATCCCTGGTTTTGAATTCGGTTGACTTTGAATTTATAGAAGAGAAGGAACCTTCATCTTATCAGTTATTTGTCAATCAACATCGGATAAATGATTTTCGTCGTATCAATCGTTATCTGATTAAAGCGAATGAGTTGCTTATAGATGGAGGTGTTTTTATCTGTAGAGGTCAGACGATAAAGGAAAGGCGACGAAGATTTAATCAGAAGTATACTCCGGTTTTGGGAGCACCTCTTTATTTTTTTGATTTTTTATTTCGTCGGGTGATGCCCAAGATACCAGTTTTACAGGGCTGGTATTTTGCTTTGACTAAGGGGAAGAATCGGGCACTTTCCGAGACGGAGATGTTGGGTCGTTTCTATTATTGCGGATTTGAACTGGTTAATAAACGAGAAATCAATGGCTTAATGCATTTTATCCTGAAAAAGGTAAAAGCTCCGAGCACGGATCCGAATCCCACTTATGGTCCCTTTGTCCGTTTAAAAAGAGTGGGAAAGGATGGTAAAATTATTTATATACATAAACTCAGGACTATGCATCCTTATAGTGAATATCTGCAGGAATATGTCTATCAAACGAATAAATTGCAGGAGGGAGGCAAGTTTAAAAATGATTTTAGAGTGACCAGCTGGGGGAAGGTTCTGAGAGCAATGTGGATAGATGAATTACCACAGTTGATTAATTTTTTCAAAGGAGAACTATCATTAGTAGGTGTCAGAGCCTTAAGTGAGCACTATTTATCCCTTTATCCTCAGGAAGTACAAGAATTACGATTAAAAATGAAGCCAGGTCTCATTCCTCCTTTTTATACTGATATGCCTACTTCCTTTGAAGAGATTGTAGAATCGGAAAGAAGGTATATCCAGGCTAAAATGGGAAAGCCCTTTCTTACCGACTGGAAATATTTCTGGAAAGGAGTGTGGAATATTATCTTTAATCACGCGAGAAGTTATTAAATTCATAATACAAACTGCCTAGTAAACATTTATCAGGTTAGAGAATTTGCTTTTTATGGAGTATATTTCTCATTAATAAAAAGAATAAAACAGATTTTTAGCAAAAGACATTAGTAAGTTCAAAAAATTGAGTTTATTCGGGCTCTTTGGTTTTCTTAGTGTTTTAAACTTTTTTCTCATTTAGTTAATCATAATATTCTTAGATTCACCAAGGAATCTGTTAAAGCAAAGAGAAAATTCTTCGGGGAATACATAATCTTTAGCTATACTCTGTTTAAGTTAATCACTATTACATTATCGGAAAGAATAATTCAAATCTATTAAAATATGATATTTAAAAAGTTATAAAATTC
>JAQVEM010000214.1 GCA_028697935.1 Actinomycetota bacterium | reverse complement strand
TCTGCTGTAAAATACTGCTGTTTGATTGAAGGGTCATGATTTCCGGGAATTATGTAAAAATGTATTCCGCTTTCTCTATATTCAGGATTTTTACAAAACTGGTCAAACTCCGGATAGTTCTGGCTTTCTTTATTAAATAAATCACCTGCTATTATTAATGTTTTAATATTTTCGGAAAGCATCTTGGCTAAAATATCTGATAATGCATTCCAGCTCCCGGGTGATTCCTTTTTTGTTTTTAAATGTAAATCCGATGTAATTGCTATTTTCATTTATATTACCTTAATCTTAAATTAAACTTAGATTAAGCATGGTAAACATAACATTTCTTTGTACCGATTATTTATATATTCCTCTATATATAATAGCTTTATTCTATTTACTCTAATAAATGTAAGGGCTATTCTAGCTGATGCAGTTTTTAAAGAAAACAAAATCATAATAATAAATTCGTTTTAATAGTTGCTACATTTCTAACCTGTAATAATGCCGCTAAAAACAGATAATATCAATAATAATATTATATTTAATCATATATTTAAAAACTTGCATATATAAATATAAGACTATTCTAATAAACAATATTAACCCTGATTTTTTTTAAAAGTTCATCGGCTGTTCCCATTATTCTATTATACGAGGGACCTTTAATTGTAATGCAGGCTATACGGTCAGTATCACTATCTGGAGGACCAACAACCTCACCCAGTTCTTTAAACTGATAAAAGGTAAACTCCTTGTGTGATTTTGGGATTTCAATTCTATACATGCACCCTTTTTGAGGAGCTGTTAGAAATCTGCTTGCAGCAAATTTTTTGTTCCATTTTCTATTTAATCCGGGCTTTTCTCCTATAGCCATTTGGACTACTGATTTTATCATGTCAACACCTAAAAGATCCGGAACAAAATCAAATATTACCGGACCACTTGCAAGCCTCGGACCAACATCTATAACCCTTGGTATGTCATCTTTTCCTATTATCATATCAATGTGGGCCGCTCCTGTGTTTAGCCCGAGAGCTTTTGCAACTTTTTTTGCCGTGTCTTTTACTCTATCTTTTATTGTTTCTGGAAAGTTTGATGGTGCAGTTAGACCGACGGTTACACATTTAGGCGGAGGAGTGTTGTATTTATCCGTTAAAATAATAGGTTCTAATTTGCCATCAATTATAAGGCATTCTGCTCCAACTGTGGGTCCATTAACCCATTCCTCAACAATTACATTCTTTTCAAGAGATGTATCCATTGCCTGGATAAAACTATTTTTAAACTGGTTTCTGGTTGAAGCTACAGAAATGCCCCTTCCTTTTGTTCCATCGACAGGTTTTACAATTAACGGGAAATCCATTTGATTAATTTTTTCTATTGCATAATTTATTGAAGAAGCGCTGAAGCCTTCTGGAACCGGAACATTTCCACGCCTTAGATACTCCTTAATTTCCTTTTTGTCTGTTGCTATACGGGCAGATTTTAATGGTATGGATATTAAATTCATTTTCTCTGCAACATAGGCAACTGTGCGCATTCCGAGGTTGCTGACCATTGTTGTGATTCCATCTATTTTTCTCTCTCTGGCTATTTGAAGTATCTGTTTATGATCGAGGACATCTATAGCATAATTCTCATCAGATATAAAAAATCCTGGAGCGTCTTTATCGTTGTCAACAGCAATAACTTTTAAGCCCAGTGCCTTTGCAGCTTTTATCATGGCGACCTGGTCAAAACCTGCTCCCAGAATCATAATACATTTAGTTTCTTTGTTTTTGTTATATGTGTTCATTTCTCTCTCACCTATATTAATTACTTATATTAATTATTAAAATTTTTGACGATTTTATTAAAAGTTAAGGATTTTAAATTTTAAAAACCCGGAATAAACAGTTTTTTAGTATAACAGATTTACAGAATAAAGTCTTTTTTAACGAGGCAGCGGGCTCTTTGACAGCTTTTTTATTGAATTTACTTCCCTGCGTACTATACAACTTATAGCATTTTATATCGGTGAAATCAAAAGGTAATACCAGAGGATAAAATCAGAATTAAAGAAGCATCCTGATAGAATAAATATAACAAGGGATGTATATTATGCTGTTATAAAATGTTAAAATATCGTATATTCTGTTTTTTCTATTAATAAGAGAGTAAATATTATCCCGTTAAAAATATTATCGCCTATGCACTATAAATTAATAAAATTAATATCCTGCTATATGGAGAAATAAGTCTGAAAGAAATTCAAATTGGCAATATTGTTTTATTAATAAAAAAATGCTTAAGGACAACTTTTTTCATCGTGTTTTGTGCCTTTAAGCGAAGCGAAAGGAATGATTAAAAATGAATAAAAAGATTGAAAAGAATAAAAGAATTAAAAATATTGATAAGAATGAAGGAGCCGGTATATTAAAAAGATTTGGCGTATCTATAGAAAGCAATTTGCTTGATGAGTTTGACAGCTACATTAAAAAGCGCGGTTACAAAAACCGTTCCGAAGC
>JAQVEM010000213.1 GCA_028697935.1 Actinomycetota bacterium | reverse complement strand
CAAGGAGTATAGCTAAAAAAATCGTGGAGATGTCACCTCTTGTTGGAAGAGTGTCTGTAAAAATAGAAAAGACTTCCCCGCCTATAAAAGAAAATATTGAGTCTGTAGGGGTTGAATATGTGGCCGATAGAGAAAACCTTAAAGAATGTTACGAAATTGATAAAGAAGCTGGCAGCAGGGAGAAGGAACATGAAGTAGGTGGGACAGAAGTTGATAAATTTGAAACCAGTGAAAGAAAAGCTGGCAAATTAAAAACAAGCACTCTGGAAGCAGGCAGGGTAGAAGTCGGCGAAGTAGATGTTTATATGTCTCTCGGCTCAAATATTGGTGATAGAGAAAATAACCTGCGAAGGGCTGTTGAGTTGATAAGTAAAAACCCAGATATCAGGATACTAAGTATTTCTTCTATTTATGAAACAGAACCGATGTACTTAAAGAGTCAGGATTATTTTTATAATATCGTACTGAAAGCAAAGGTGAAAATTAAGCTCAGTCCATTTGAACTGCTCGGGTTTTTAAAAGGGATAGAGTTTGCGTTTGGAAGAAAAAATAGTACAAGATATGGACCGAGAATTATAGATATAGACATTCTGTATTATGGAGAAATGTTTATAGATTCGGAATTTTTAAAAGTGCCCCATCCCGGTATAACGGAGAGGAAATTTATCCTTGTTCCTCTAAGCGAGATTGAACCTGATTTTATAATAAATGGGATGAATATAAGAAAATTCATTGAGAAGTCCTCACTTACCGAAAAGGTAAATAAAGTGAAAAGCTGGTGATAGAAAGTCTAATAATAAGAAACCGGCAATAAATAAAACGAGATCCCCCAAATCTTTTTATTTGAGCATATTTAATGTAAAATCAAAAGCAATTTATTTAAGATGATTAATTTCTGATTAAATTTAGTAATTTAATTTTAAAGGTAGAGTTTATCTAAAGGTAGAGGTTTATTTTATATGTTACTGACCATAGATATAGGGAATACGCAAACAGCAATAGGACTTTTTAAGGGAGATAAAATAATTTCATCCTGGAGAATGATTACAAGGGAGAATGAAACCGGGGATGAACTGGCATCTATAATTTTTAGTTTTTTAAGGAATTCAGACTTTAATCCGCTGGATGTTAAAAATATTGCAATTTCCTGTGTTGTTCCGGCAATACTTGATGAGATTATAGAAATGAGCCGCAAATACTTTAAGAAAGCTCCTTTTATCGTGAATAGTAATGTAAAGTCCGGCCTTGTTATAAGCTATGATTATCCTTCTGAGATAGGGGCAGATAGAATCGCAAATTCAGTTGCGGCAAAGGAAATATATGGATACCCGGCAATCGTTGTAGATTTTGGAACTGCGACTACATTTGATATATTATCTTCTGAAGGGGAATATGTGGGCGGCGTAATTGCGCCCGGCATAGAGATTTCGACCGAGGCACTTTTTAGCAAAGCTGCTAAACTGTCAAAGGTTGATTTGAGCTGGCCGGATACAGTAATCGGAAAGAATACCTCTGATTGCATACGCTCCGGTGTGCTTTATGGATTCCTTGGGCAGGTAGACTTTATTGTAGAAGGGATAATTCAGGAAATTAACGGGCAGCAAAAAAATGAAAGAAATAATAATAATTTTAAACCTGTTGTCATTGGAACAGGAGGCCTTGCATTTCTGATGATTGACAGAAGTAAGTGGATAAAGATTTACGACCCCGAATTAACATTAAAGGGATTAAAGATATTATTTGATAAAAATATATAGAGGCTTCATTCTTTTCTTTATGTTAAATTTTTTACAGGAATAGATTTTCCGGTAATTTTTCCAGGAGTAACCGGGAGTAAGAGTAACCTGGAGTAATATTTTAGAGATGCATATCTTAAGCCCTGGAGGCAAAATTTATAAGAAAAAGAAAATAAAATAAAAATGTGGAAACTTTCAAATTACCTGAACTTATACTTGAGCTAAAAAGACTTGCAGATGGATTTCTTTTAGATTATATAGAAAAAAATCTGACTGTTTCTAAAAAATCAATAGAAAATTTATGCAGCAACATATATAAGCCGGCATTAAAAAATTCAATATTAAAAGGTAGAGCAAGCCTTTCTGATTGTATTAATCAAAACCAGTGTCACTCATTTAAAATTGGGAATTTAACAATAAAAAATCCAGTAATTTCTGCACCACTGGCTGGAATAAGCGATAATACTTACAGAATATTTGCAGCAGCTTTTGGCAGCGCTCTTACTTATACTGAAATGATAACCGCTTATGGCATTCATTATAATCATACTAAGAGCCTGGCGCTGTCAGAAATTACAGATTATGAAAGACCGTGCGCTCTGCAATTATTTGGCGAAGACCCTGATATAATAGCAGAAGCTGCGGTGAGGCTGGAAGACAGGGCTGACATTATAGATATAAATATGGGCTGCCCTGTTCCAAAGATATTAAAAGCTAAAAGCGGCGGTTATCTAATTCAGGATGAATCCAGAGTTGAAAAGATTATCAGGAAAGTTT
>JAQVEM010000212.1 GCA_028697935.1 Actinomycetota bacterium | reverse complement strand
AGAGGCAATTACAGTGCCCGGAACCTTTGCCCGGTACCATTTATCAGCCTTATAACCTGCTGTAGAAATTGCTTCCCCGCAGTCATTTATGTCTTTTGAACAGATTAAAAACCAATTATCTTTTAATAGTTCCCTCATCGCCTCTTATTTTGATTTTTATTATCTTATTATGATATTATTTTTGACTAATTATCTTTGTCTTGTATAATATTATAAAAAATTAAGCCTGGATTTGTAAGATTTGTAAATATGACTTTTAATTAGTTCAATTTATTCATATTAAAATAAATATCAGACACCAGACTTCAAATATAAAAAGCCTAAAGATAATTTTTTACTTTTTATTCTATAGATATAGAATATAAGCTATAAGATAATTAAAGCAAGAAATATTAATATTAATCCGCTACCGGGGAGGTAATAATGAATCAGAAATCACAGAAAAATAACGAAGATAAAAATAATCAGGGTAATCGGGGGCCAGAAGAGCAGGGCAAAACGATAGAGAGCCAGGCATCAGAGGAACAGATTGGTATGGCAACAAATCAAACACCAGAGGAGCAGAGTGAGACAATAATAAGTCAAACACCGGTAAAAGAGGGTGGCGCAAAAGAGAATCAAATATCAAAGGAACAGGGAGCAAGCGGGTTTTCAATTGCCTCACTTGTAACAGGAATTCTTGGCCTGTTTTTCTCTCGATTCATACTTGGCACAGTTGCCATCATACTCGGTGCAATCGACCTGACCAGAATAAAAAATGGTGCATCAAGCGAGAAAGGGAAAGGTTTTGATATTGCAGGCATAGTACTCGGTGCAATAGATGTGCTATTCGGGATAATATTAATAATAATAATTTTAATCGTTGTTTTTGCTGTTATATTTTCTTACTCTTTTTAAAAAGCAATTAAATATATCATACGGCAATTTTTAATTATTATTTTTTTAGCCTGCTTTTTTTAGTGATTAATAAAAATCAATGGAAAATAGACCAGAGTAGAATTTACCGAAGTTTTTGATAGTAGTAGCTTGTATTTAAAGGTATAAAAAAATATATAATTTCAAGTAATTCATTACCTATCCCGGCAATAGTGTGAGTTTCTACAATATAAAAGGTTTTCGTAATAATTTATAATAGTTTAAGCCCTTACTCCAATCTCCAACAATTATTTCCTTACCAGCGTTTTCGTAATAATTTATAATAGTTTAAGCCCCTCAGTATAACAGCAAATACAACATCAGCTGATATTTAATAAGTTTTAAAAGTAGCAAACGTAAAAGGAATAAATTACAATATACGAAAATATAAAATAAAAGGCATTTATGTAAAATGCCTTTTTTATATGAATAATACTATATTTATTATTTTAATATTTCTATTTTACTTTATCCTTTAGTGCCTTACCTGCAACAAATTTTGGCACAGTGCGAGCTGGAATTTTTATTTCTTCTCCTGTACGCGGGTTTAAACCAGTTCTTGCTTTTCTTTTAGACACCTGAAAGGTACCAAACCCAACCAGAGATACTTTATCGCCTTTTGCCAGTGTTTTGCTTATAGTATCCAGAAGGCTGTCTATAACACTGGTAACATCTTTCTTTGACAGATTTGTCTCACTGCTAACGGCATCTACTAACTCCGCTTTATTCATTCTTTTTATCTCCTTTCATTTCTAAATTAAAAACTTTTGTTTTTAATTTCTTACGAATTTCCAGACCCGCTTGTTCCTCAACTCTTTTTATTTTTAACTTATGATATTATTTTTTAAGATTAATTACAATATTTATCATAAATTTGATAAAACAATATTTTACAATTGCAACAATCTGTAATTATCCTTATATTCTTAATAGTTCTGTGGTTCCTGTTTTTATTCAATAATAGCATTTCTTATTTTGTCACTAATTAATATCAATTTCATATTTATTCTATATTTAATCATATTAACATCTTCTAAGGTCTCTATGAATAATCCCTGTTGTTCTGAATCTTAGATGCCCGGGTGTAAAATTTTAAATGGTAATAAGCAGTATAGTAAGAAGAATTTAATTATGATCGCAATTATAAATTTTCTTCATAAATTTATCTTTATGTATAATTAAATATTTGCATAATAGCATAAATTATATTATAATACCTGCTGTATATCTTAAGACTTTTTAATAGAAATTTTCTCCCGGTTAATAGAACTATGAAAAAACTGATTATAAAAAAACAATTAAAACCCGACCCCTGTAATGTTAAAACAATGAGTATAAATAACAGAATCCCTTTAGTAAGGACCGATTCTTTAAAATTCTTCCGATTCTCAATATTTACAATTTTATTATTACTATCACTTATAAACCTGCCTTCATTTATTTATCCTTATTATCAATACCCCGTCTGCAAATCCCCCTTTATAATGCCACTTGAAGGTGAAATTATAACAGGTTTCAGGCAAAGTTATCCTGTTCCGGATGAGCAAAAAATTCTTAAACATACAGGAATAGATATAGAAGGAAATTTCGGGCAGAAAGTTATTGCAGC
>JAQVEM010000211.1 GCA_028697935.1 Actinomycetota bacterium | reverse complement strand
AGAACATCTCTCTCTTCAAGATTGGTAAGTAGACCTGCAAGATCTCCCGGTTTATCCAGAACCGGACCTGATGAAATTTTAATTCCAACTCCCAATTCATTGGCTATAATGTAGGATAAAGTTGTTTTTCCAAGTCCGGGAGGCCCGTGCAGCAGTACATGATCTAATGCCTCAAACCGCATAGATGCAGCTTTGACGAAAATTTTCAGATTTTCCACAACCTGTTTTTGCCCTTTAAAATCATCAAAATATAAAGGCCTTAGCTTTATATCCAGTTCCCTGTCCTTCTCTGAATAACGTGTACCTCTGATATCAACCGAATCATCCATCAGGTTTGATTTAAAATATTATCTATCACTTTATATAAATCCAGGGCTGTAAAAGGTTTGGCCAAATAGTCGTTCATACCCGCTTTAATACATTTATCTTTATCATTATCAAGAGTGTTGGCAGTAAGAGCAATGATGGGTATACCTTTTTCTATTCCTTTGCTTTTCTCATATTCCCTGATCTCGCGTGTGATCTCAAAGCCATTCTTTTCAGGAAGCATAATATCCATAAAAATTATATCTGGTGATCCGTCTTTTACAATATCCATAACTTCAACCCAGTCTGTAACACACTCCACATGATAATTTCTTTTTTTTAGGTGGAAGCTTACTACTTTTTGATTAAGTAAATTATCTTCTACTAAAAGTATTTTCAAAACAATAAATAATTATTATTACAAAATTAATATTTAATGATACTGATTATATGCTGTTAAAACTGTTAATTATTTTTTTTAAAAAGTTATAAATATAGCTTAATCATTTTAAATAACATTAATATGTATTTTTGTTGAAATATATTTCTTAATAATCAGTTAATTAAAAATTTTTTTTACAATTGTTAGTAAAACGTAATCAAAACATATCATTCTTATTGACGTTTATTATATGTGAAAAAATTCATGAATTTTTTTAAAAATTACCGGGGCATTAATTGTTTTATAATGATA
The DNA here is from genome assembly GCA_028697935.1 of Actinomycetota bacterium. Lineage (GTDB taxonomy): Bacteria > Actinomycetota > Humimicrobiia > Humimicrobiales > Humimicrobiaceae > JAQVEM01. The sequence goes on along the minus strand of JAQVEM010000211.1, from coordinate 1,526 downwards.
ATGTAAAAAAATTTGAGAAGTACAAATTATATTTTAAAACATTACTTTTGTTTTTTGAACAATTACTGGTAATAAGTGTATTACTAAAATACTGTATAATAGGAGAATATTTTCAATGACCAAAGATTTTAACATACTTGTTAAAAAGATTAATGCTTTTCGGAACAGGTATTATGCATATAAAATTACAGAAGGTCTTTTTATAACATTATTCCTGTTACTGACAATTTTTACCCTTTTTTCGATTCTTGAATACTTTATTTATCTGAATTCTGAAGTCAGAAAAGTTATTTTCTATGGCTTTATTTTGTTTGGCTCCCTATTGACCATTCAATATGTAATTATTCCCTTTTTAAAACTATTGCATATAGTCAGGCCTGTTGACATTAAGGAAAGTTCCGGATTTATACAGAATCATTTTGCAGACATTAAAGATAAATTACTTAATATCATTGAATTATCCGAAATTAATGAACCAGCATATTCTATAGATATTTTAAAAGCCAGTATTGATCAGAAAATAAGGGATATAAGTGTTTTTGATTTTAGAAATGCAGTACAATTTAAAAATCTTAAGATTGTAATTTTCTATTTTCTGATTAGTATTTTGGTTTCTGTTTCACTTTTTTTTGCAAACAGCTCTTTTTATACCGAACCTGTGAAAAGAATTGTTCATTACAGAGAGGAATTTATAAAACCGGCCCCTTTTAATTTTTATCTCTCAAATAAAACCATGGTTGTAAAAAAAGGAGAGCCCTTTATTGTCAAAACAGAGTGCCGTGGCGATGAAATTCCTCAAAATGTATACATAAATATTGGTGGTAATAACTATCTGATGAAAAGAAGTTCTGGCAACAACTTCAGTTATGAAATTCCATCAGTTATTAATAATATAGATTTTTACTTTACAGATTTAAATTACAAATCTGACTTTTTTTCGCTTAAAATTTTACCCGCGCCTGGAATAAATCAGTTTGAAGTGAAAGTCCGACCACCTGCCTATACAGGCCTGCCTGATAAAATATTTAATAATGTTGGGGATTTACAAGTGCCTTCCGGTACTGAAATTGAATGGATTTTTAAAGGTACTGACATAGATTCACTCTGTATCACTTTCAGTGATTCTACGGTGGCAGGGGCACTAAAGGATGCTAATGGCAATTTTACTGTTTCAGGGAGATTTCTGAAAAACACAGATTATAATGTTATAATAGATAACTTCAGAACAGATCCTGAATTGGCACTGTCATCAGCCATAGATGTAATTCCTGATCTTTATCCTGAAATTAAGGTAGTTATGGTTCAGGATTCTATTAAGCTGACACGCTTTTTCTTTAAAGGAATTATTGGTGATGATTATGGATTTGCCAGTCTTGATTACCATTTCAATTTTAATAATGCAGATTCATCTGTAACAATTCCTGTTATTAAAAGTCTGAAGGATCAGGATTTCTATTTTAGTTTTGACTTTTCTGAATTAAATGCTAATTCCGGTTCAATATCCCACTATTTTAAGGTTACTGACA
>JAQVEM010000210.1 GCA_028697935.1 Actinomycetota bacterium | reverse complement strand
TGCAGGTATACTCTGGATTGTTGACCAGATTGTAGAGGGGCTTAAAATAATAGGTTTTAGCGGATATATATGGAGCACTCTTCTTATAAGTTTTATAAATATGATTATTTCAAAAATTATTTTCTTCAGGAAAAGAACATAAACTGTAACGACAATAGTATAAAAATAATAGTCTATAAAAAGATTACGCAGAACAAGTAATTGGAGATGCAATAAATATTTTAAAAATGTGGAAATATAGCAGCTTGTTCTTTACCATATGTTTTAATAACAGTTTTCCAGATAGCAGTATGTTTTGCAGTGTCGGTATTGCCTGGTCTTGAGATAAACCTTTATAAGGAGTGAAAATGGAGAAAATAAAAATAATCATAGTGCTGGCTTTAATATTAAACTTATTTTTAATTTTTGGTTGTGATAAAAAAGATGCATCCCCGGCAGTGGAGGATGTAGAGCAGACAGCCAGACAATTTGTGGATTTCCTTTACAACAGGGAATTTGAAGAAGCTAATAATATGCTCTCTGCAACTATGGTAAAAGCCCTAAAAGATCAGAATCTTACCCTTGAAGAAATATGGGATGGCGTGATTATCCAGACTGGTAAATTGAATGAAATTAAAGAAACTAAAGTCACTGAAGAGATGGGATACAGCTGTGTGTACATAACCTGTGATTTTAAAAATATATCTTCAAATATAAAAGTAGTTCTGGATAAAGAGGGAAAGGTAGCGGGGCTATTTTTTATTCCTTTTCAGAACTCAGAAACATATATAACACCAGAGTATGTTAATACAAGTTTGTTTACCGAAAGAGAATGTATAGTTGGCGAAGAATGGCAGCTACCAGCAACTCTAACTATCCCGGAAGGTAAAGGTCCTTTTCCTGCTGTTATCCTGGTTCATGGTTCAGGGCCAGCTGACCGCGATGAAACTATAGGTATAAATAAGCCCTTTAAAGATATTGCATGGGGCCTTGCCACAAGGGGCATTGTGGTGCTCCGTTATGAAAAGCGGACCAGACAATATGCTCACAAAATTGTTGATGAGATTAATGATTACACTGTAAATGAGGAGACAATAGATGATGCCCTTGCAGCAGTTAATCTACTTCGTGAAGTCGAAGAAGTTGATTCAGGCAAAATTTTTATCATAGGCCATAGCCTGGGAGCGACGCTTGCACCACGGATAGCTGCCAGGGATGAGGAGATTGCCGGGCTAATTCTACTTGCTGGTGGTAGCAGGGGCCTGTATATAGAGAAGTTGCTGGAACAAACCGAATATCTTGCATCTCTTGATGGAAAAATAGATGAGGCTGAGACTGAACAAATGGATGAAATAGAAAAACAGCTAAAAAAGATAAGGGAGCTTGATATAAAAGAAGGTGAAATTGTCCTTGGTGCTTCGAAAGCCTACTGGGAAGATTTGATAGCATACGATCCTGTAAAAACAGCGAAGAATCTAACTATTCCAATGTTATTACTTCAGGGAGAGCGGGATTACCAGGTTACGATGGAAGATTTTAGAGAATGGGAAAAAGGTTTGTCCGGAAAGGATAAAGTGTGTTTCAAATCCTATCAGGACTTAAATCATCTTTTTATCTCTGGAACTGGTAAATCGACTCCTGATGATTACACGAAGCCCGGTAATGTAGCACAGGTTGTTATTGAGGACATAGCAGAATGGGTAAAAAACCAGTAAAATTGAATTAAAGGGGACCTTAACCTGATAGAGTGTGAATGATAATGTATGCATATTAATTAAATCCCGGGACCTTATTAAACCATCTTTTAAGAATTTCCGGCAATTTACATGATAATAGGTATATTATAATTTTAAGGTTTATTAATTCCAGGGGGTATAATAAATGATAAAAATAAGACAGGCAGATGAAAATGATCTGGGGGAGATAAAGATTCTATTAAAGGAGCTGCAGGAATCAGCGGAGCCACATAATGAAGTAACACAGATCGGGTTTGGTAAGATTTTTAAGGAAATGAACGATTTTCCACACTTTTATTCAAATTATGTTGCAGTTAAAGACGGTGACATAATAGGCTTTATCTCAATAATCTTTTATAAAACGTTATTCCATAGTGGAGGAACAGCTTTAATTAATGAGCTTATTGTATCAGAGGATTACAGAAGAAAGGGAGTTGGTAAGAAGCTAATAAGTAAAGCAATTAAGATAGCGAAGCAGAGAGGAATGGATGAAATTGAAGTTGGGACAGAGAAAAAAAACATAATTGCGCAATCATTTTATAAGAAATGTGGTTTTAACAACGAATACATTTTGTTAAGTAAAACATTCTAAGTTCTATATATATATCTCTCTCTCTCTCTCTCTAATAAACCTGATAGTCGTTTTATAAAAAATTAATTGGATGAAAATGGACTTAATATAAAGTGATTTATATTATGAATATTGAGATAATTTATAATGATATGTGATATCCATAATATGTTATTATATTTACTTTTATCTGGATACAGAGGATGATTAATAATATCTGTGAAAAATACTAAAGAGGATAAG
>JAQVEM010000209.1 GCA_028697935.1 Actinomycetota bacterium | reverse complement strand
TTAGAACTTCCAGACCTATTATTTCGCCCTGAGCATTACGTAGGATATGTTTTACTTCATGTTTGGTAAGTATTGGGATATTATTCGAGGTTGCCCATGATTTCAATTGTTTGATTAATTCTCCTCCATAGGAGAGCTTTCCTTCTTTATTCTGAGTATAGAGGCACCTTCCACGTATCCCTTTGTTTTCCGGAAGATGGTCCATGTAGTCCACCTGTGGTTTTCCTGTCCAGTTAATCTCATTAATAGTTTTAATAGCCCCACAATCTTCTAAAAATTTGACTGCCTGTTGTGCTTCATCATAATAGGTATCTATTAAATCAAAATCGTTCTGGGTAAGCCCGAGCAGAGGGTCATCAGGGTTATAAAGCTGGGGATAAGAAAGGCGAGCCATATAGTGTGTAGCATCTTTTTTACTATCTGTTATCCCCATCTGTTTTTGGAAGCGGTTATTCGGTGTCCAGAATCCTCCGCCTGAGCGCATAGTGGTCCCACCGGCAATTGAACCCTTTTCCAGCATTATAACAGATGCCCCTTTTTCTTTAGCTGTTATAGCAGCGGAAAATGCCGCCGCTCCGCTGCCCACCACCAAAACATCACATTCTTGATCATAATCCATTTTAGCTCCTCCTTTAAGAATTTAACTATTCTTTACTATTCGCCTCCTTTGGTGATACAGAAGTAACCATTTTCAAATCCTTTTTCCTCCCAAACCGGACAAGTATCACAGATACACCCCTGTCTGGTCTTGATGCATTTGCTTACTTCCTCTACCAGACAATAGGCCAGTGGGTCGCCACAATCCATATAAGATGGGCATCCCGGGCAAAGACATTTAGCTTGCAATTCCTTATCAATCTCTTTGTTCGCCATTTCAATTCACCTCCTTTGCTTTTTTAATATCCTTAAGCCTTGTTAAGAGAAGATCTTTTGACATATTTTTTTGTTAAACTGAAAACCGTTTAATCGAATTTAAGAGAAATTATGGGAATAGTGTATTTATGACTATGGCTTGCAGCAATTCCCTTTTGGTCTTATAAAAGGTTGCTTTGCTATTCGGGGTGTCCACTCAAATAGAGAATATGAAAAGTATGACTCTATACTTATATTGCATCTCAATATTTTCAATTTCCTGAACAGGTTTTTCAGCTTTAAAAATATGAAATTTTAAAATGACAATATTTTTTGTATAGCACGTTGAAGATTATTGATTATTATTTATGTATGTATTTGATATTATACTGATGATACCAGTATTGTCAAATCAACAGAAATGCCAGTGTGGCCGTTAAAAGATACAATTTTGACACTACTTTTATTGATAGGTATGGTTTATTTTACAGTTATTGTCAGCCCAGCTCTTACTATACTTACTTAATATTATACCTCTTTCTTAATTTCTTAAATTTCAATATTTGGCCTTATTTTTTAAATAATTGAAATAAATCAGCTCGCTTTTGCGTATATATATATGAGAGTAAAAAATTTCTATAAAAAGAAGGGGTAAAAAAACTGATGAGAAAGAAAGCTATCTTTTTAACACTAATAGTAGTAGTATTAATGGTATTGAGTATAGTATCTTTTGCTGATGTCCAGAGACATAGCCATAGAAACTTTGCCGGGAAACAAGTTGCACCTTACTATAATAAAGGGCAGGGTCAACTCCCCACAGATCGTTTTAATTTCAACCATGGTGATAGTTTCAGTGGAATGAGAAATCTTGAACTATCTTCCGAGCAAATGGCTCAAATTAGAGAAATGATGTTTGATTTCCAGAAAGAGACTTTTGAACTCAGGCAGCAGATTCAGGCAAAACAATTTGAACTAAGAGAGTTTAGACTATCTAGAGATCCGGATATGGATCAGATGAAAGCAAAGTTAGAGGAGATCTCTAAACTGCAAATAGAAATTAGAATGAAATCTTTTGAAAGACAGCAGAAGGTAAAAGATATTCTTACACCAGAACAGCTGGAAAATTGTCAGCAGGGTTTTCAGATGCAGAGATTTGGTTCAGGAGTGAATAGATTTAGCACAGGTCCAGTCAAGGGACGCAAAAGAAACTAAAAAAACTGTAGATAGATAAATATACTAAAACACTAAATAAGAATAGAGGGAAGAGCCAAGTCTTCCCTCTATTCTTATTTAGCAATGAATAATGAATATAGATTTAAATAATTATAGATAACAATGGGGCTTAATTAATTCCATAGAGCCTAGTATAGTACCTTGCCAGACATAAAATGTACTAAAATATCTCCCTTTATCCCTTACTAAACTAATGAGTGCATTTAAAGTGTTCAAATATTTTTAATATTTTGTACACTTTCTTCTTGAGGCTTGTTGTAAGGAGCCTTATACCAGCTTTTTCTTAATAACATTTTACCGCAGAAGCATTGAAGGTTATGCACGCCTGACTGCCTATATTGAGGTTCATTTCACGGAAGGATTCTTTATTCATAACACAGATTAAATGAACTCCTATATCTACAACCAGCCTGATTAAATGGTTCTGTTCATAAATTCTGATTACCTTACCTGTGAATG
>JAQVEM010000208.1 GCA_028697935.1 Actinomycetota bacterium | reverse complement strand
TCCACTACCTCCACTACCTCCATTGCCTCTAGCTAGGAAATACGAAGACCCACCGGTTTTGACTGTCACCGGTATACAGTTATCTAAATAATCAATAACGCTGAATGTTGCATTCTGCTGCTCAAGTTCATAGAACTTTTCAAACCCGTAACCCAGCATTTTACACAATATTAATTTTATTGGGCCGCTGTGTGCCACAAGGGCAACCGTTTTATCTTTATTTAAGGAGATGACCGAATATAAAGCATCAAAAACTCTCTTTTTGAACTCACCAGGCCCTTCGCCTTCAGGAATCCGGATGTTTAAGGGGTCGTTTACCCAATTCTGATAAAGGAGCGGATAACTTTTCATAATTTCGCTATAAGTCAGACCTTCAAAAATGCCAAAATTATACTCGCGGAAATCTGGTGTTACTTTGATTTGATGGTCGGGGAAAAGAAGCTGTGCCGTTTGTTTAGCTCTTAATAGGTCGCTCGAATAAACTACTGATACTTCATAACTTCTTATTTTCTTTGCCAGAATTTTAACCTGTGATATTCCGTAAGCATTCAAAGGAGGGTTGCTAAATCCACAATAACGTTTATTTAAATTATATTCAGTTTCACCATGCCTTATAAGTAATAGTCTGACCATATATACTTGTCCTTTAAAAACAAAAAATCCTTAAGTTCTCTTTCAAAAACTTAAGGATTGCACCCTGATTCGCTTCATCCTTCCGCGAGGATATAAGAGCATATTCTTCGCAGCTCTATTATCTTTATACAGGCAGGTCTTCTGGCTTCCGGATCTTCCTACTCATCACGTCTTCCCATCCCATGCTTTCAAGATAGATTTTAGAGACAGTGACAATTGTGACTTTTGTCCCCGGTTACAGCGGCGGGACCGCATCCGCTTCTACGGATTTCCCTTAACCTGTATGCTATTATTTTATTTTTTTATCTTTTACTGTATCTTTTACTGTATCCTCAAAGATTTGTCAAGAATTACACCCTGATTTTCATTTAATCTATACCTGTATAGTGTAAAGTGCGTATCATAGAGGTTGACCCGGTTATAGTTGAAAGAAATATTGATACTAATAAAATCGTAGAACTTATCATTGATAAAAAATATTTAGACATCCTGGAACATCCTAGAAGAAAGAGACAGAAAATTTTTATTCTGGAATACAGAGATTATATCCATGCTGCTCCTTTCGTTATTGATAATGATGATAATATTATTATAAAAACTGTTTTTCCCCGCAGGAACTTTCAGAAGATTTACAAGGAGAAATTAAAATGAAATATAATCTTGACCAGGACGAAAATAAAATTGAAGAAGAAGCTAAAAAATATAAACCAGTATCAGAACAGAAAAAGAAAAAAATAGAATCAATTTTAGAAAAAAGCCAGAAGAAAAAAGTTATAACCTTAAGACTGGATAATAATGATCTTGAGGAAATAAAATCTATCGCAGATGATGAGGGGGTTCCCTATCAGACATTAATATCAAGCATACTACACAAATATATTAATGACAGATTCGTTGACAAAAAAGAAGTTTTTAAGGTATCAGAGCTATTGAAATAAATATTACCTGCTTCAGGCCTCGCTCTTCAGATGAGTCTTCAAAAAATATTATAAACAATATAATCTATTGTATAATAACAGACATACACATTTATATTAGAAATTTTAAAAAATGATATCTCTAAAAACATGGAAGAAAAACATACTGAGACTCAAATTGAGCTTAAATACAAACAAATTTTAGAAAAATTAAATTCTTTAAAATCCGAACTGGCAAAATTAATATCTGATAGGGATTATCTTGAAAATACCATTAAAAAAAACCTGGAAGCCCTGTATGTTACCAGAATCGGAAAAAATGAATATGAACTATTTAATTTAGAATGTCAGCTGGCAAGACTTAAAAGAAAAATTGAGCTAATTCAAATTAGAATTAACCATGGCAAAAATGTCGATTTGTTTGAAGTCGAAGAACAGCTTGATGATGAGTATAGCGAATGGAAGGAAAAAATAGACGGGATGCTATGCGATATAAAAGCAAGTGAGGCCAGATTAAATTCATTAATGTCAGAAAAAGAAACCAGGGAATTCCAGAGTCTTTACAGGTCTCTTGTTAAAAAACTTCATCCGGATGTAAATGCTAACCAATCAGAAAAAGAAGTGCTTCTGTGGAATAGAACCCAGATTGCCTATAAGCTGGGAGACATTGAAGAACTACAAACTATTAAACTCCTGCTTGAAGGTATTGAGGAAGAAGATATAAAAAAAGACCTTGACTCAATATCTTTAATTGATAGACAGATGGAGTCATTAAAAGATAAAATATCCAGATTAACCCAGTACATAATGAAATTAAAATCCGAATTTCCATTTACTATAGAAAATAATATAAAGGATGAATCCTGGGTAAAAGAAAAAAACAGCCTGGTACTAGCAAAAATTGGAAACATTAAAATCCAGATAAAAGAGATGCAATCAGTTATAGAAAACATGCTTTTAGCTAATTTAGCCAGTATAGATAAAGACGACAAAAAAACAATAAACT
>JAQVEM010000207.1 GCA_028697935.1 Actinomycetota bacterium | reverse complement strand
AACTATCGAGGGGATTTTATCGTAAGAATGATTCATGTTACATTGAGAAAAGAACTGGTCGGTAATGAAAAAAGCAGTGGGTCATAGACGCTATAATACGTAAGAAGAGCTTAGAGTATTAAACCAATTGTATAGTTCATTTAAAGCTCTATGTAGACTTCTTGCAATCGGTAAGGAAATTATACAGAAGGAGAGGAAGTCTTCTCCAATGCAAGATGAGCCTGAAATCTGTCTTTAAATGTTAACACATTTGACCGGGCAGACACAAGAGTCATAATAGCTATATGATGATGGTAGTTATGATGAATGACTCTAATTTAAGCAGTATGTCCCAATTAAAGAACTTTTTGTCCGAATCAGAGGGTATAGAATTCAACAGAAAAAATCGGAAGGAGGTTTATTCCTGGATCGAAGAGACCTTAATCAGATTCCAATATGCTATACTCTCCAAAAAGGAGAAAGGATTAATCAGGAGCTATCTTATGAAGATTACCGGCTATTCTAAAGCTCAACTTGGAAGACACATAACCCAGTACCGTAAGACTGGACAGGTCAGAATAAAAGAATATGAGCGACATAAATTCCAGAAGAAATATACATCACAAGATATCAGATTACTGGCTAAACAGCAGAGTTACACTCCTCCCCCAACGGAGCTGCCTTGAAGAAAACCTTAGAGCGTATGGCAGGAGAATATGGTAAGGCAGAATATCTAAATATCTCCCATATCTCGGTATCTCATATCTATAACCTAAAGAAGAAAGTATCCTACCTCAGCAGCATTACCAGCTATCAGAAAACCAATAAAGGAAAAGGGAAAGCCATAGGTGTAAGATGCAAACCCCAACCTGAAGGAAAACCAGGCTACATCAGGGTAGATAGCATACACCAGGGAGACCAGGAAAGACAAAAAGGAGTGTACCATATCAATACCATAGATGAGCTAACCCAATGGGAGGTAATCGCAGCTACAGAAAAGATTACCGAAGAGTATCTTCTCCCCTTACTGGAGAAGATGATTGCCAGTTATCCTTATCGAATAATCAATTTCCATTGTGATAATGGTTCTGAATACATCAATCAAAAAGTAGCAGAAATGTTAAATAGACTTTTAATCAAACTGACCAAAAACAGGCCCAGACATACCAATGATAATGCCCTTGTTGAAACCAAAAATGGCTGGGTAGTACGGAAATGGTTAGGATATAGCCATATCAGGAAAGAACATGCTCAAGGGATTAATGATTTTTACTTCGAATGTTTTAATGAGTATCTAAACTTCCATCGTCCCTGTGCCTTCCCTACGGAAGTCATAGATAAGAAAGGAAAGATTAAAAAGAAATACTACTATCAGGATTATCAGACACCTTATGAGAAGTTAAGGAATATTCCTGATGTCCAAAAATACTTGAAAGAAGGTATTACTCTTGCGATGCTCGATGGAATAGCCAGAAGAAATACCGATAATGAGATGGCTCAAAAAGTACAGCTTGCAAGAGATAGATTATTTGATAAAATACTAGCAGCATGACTCTTGCTTTCAGACTCATATTTGGATTAGAAAAGAGTGATCAGAATTATGCTGGTTAGTGTCAACAACTTGTGGGTATTTTTTCTTTACCCCATAATCTTTGAAAATTAAATTACAGTCAAAGTGTTAGCTGTGATAAGTGTGCCTCTTGCTCTACCCTCTCTTAATTTGTTTTCAAGGAATTTTAATATCTCAGTTAGGATGTACTTGCCTATGATTTTAGCTAATTGAAAGATACATTGCTCCAGATAGTGGAAAGCAAGTTTTCTGTCTGGAATAATAATTTCAAAAAGTGGCAAGTAAATAATTAACTTTAATTAATCCATTGGTAGATTTGCATCCTTATGAAAGAATCTCTTCTATTTTTTTGTTTTGTTATTATGGGGTAAGTCTACCTTTTTTGTTGATGGTAGGCACGCGATATTGCTAAACCACCTACTAATATTTTACAATAAAAATATAATTTCTGTAAGATACGGACTATGATTTAAATAACTGTAGTCGTGGAATTTTGGGTAATTTAATATATCAAAAATAATTTTAAAAAAAGTGAAGATTATGGTAATATTTTTAAGTATATAGCAATTCTTTAAGTTAAAATTCAGCTATGTAAATTATACGAAAAATAGTTCATAAAGGGGAGAAGGGAATTTTATGGAAGGTATTAGTTGTATTTCTGAGGCATTGCAAATAGGGGATGCGGACAGTGTAAGAGAAATGGTGGGAACAGCCCTGATAGAAGGAATTTCGCCTAAAGAGATACTAAACAATGGTTTAATATACGGAATGAATATTATTGGAATAAAATTTAAGAATAATGAAGTATATGTTCCCGAAGTCTTAATTGCGGCTCGGGCTATGTATGCCGGTATGGATTTGTTAAAACCTAAATTGGTAGAGGCAGGAATAAAAAATATTGGGAAAGTGGTAATCGGAACAGTAAAAGGAGATCTGCACGACATAGGGAAGAATTTAGTAAAGATGATGTTAGAGGGAGCAGGGTTTGAGGTTATAGATTTAGGAGTAGA
>JAQVEM010000206.1 GCA_028697935.1 Actinomycetota bacterium | reverse complement strand
ATTTAAAATTATCTTCTTCCATCTACCTCCGCCTGACAGCAATATTATTACCATGACTTGATTATTATTATTTTTATCATTAAAGCAATATTGTAACATTTTATAATAGCATAACCCAAAAAATTAAAATATAACCTGCTACTTTAATTATACATAGCCATCTTTATTATATATAGATTATATATAGATTCATAAAACTCCAAAAATCTGTAAAAAGAGATTCAGGAAATAAATTTTGATTATATCTTAAATAAAAATTAATTATTGTATATAATTTAATACAATTGCTTATAAAATAATCTCAAATGGAATCTACCTGTTTTTTGAAAATGCCGGGCAGTATTTTGCAAAATATAAGCAAATAAATATATGGCAAACTTACGATGGAATAAATTAATTTTATGTTTTCTATCAACTGTTTTTACATTAACGTCTAACGTCTTTAAGTATCTGAGCTTTACTTATTCAGGGTAATACAGGGTAATATAAATGAAAATAGCAATTACATCGGATTTACATTTAAAAACAAAAAAGGAATCATCCGGGAACTGGAATGCATTATCAGATATTTTAGCTAAGATGCTTTCTGAAAATATCAAAACATTAATAATAGCAGGTGATTTATTTAATAAAGAAAGCCAGAATTATTCGGAGTTTGACCTGTTCTGTAAAAATTCTGAATACAGGGATAATGGAATAAAGTTTTACATAATTCCCGGAAATCATGATCCTTCAATCAAACAGCAGTATTTTACAGCAGAAAACATCACGGTTTTTTCTGAGCCTGCAATTATTTCAATGGGCGAACCACGTGTTACCTTCCTTTTTGTGCCCTACCTGCCTGCTAAATCCATGGGAGAAGTTCTGGCTGAATATGGTAAAAGCCCGGAGAGTACCTGGATTCTAATAGGGCACGGCGACTATATAACCGGAATAAGAAATCCGAATCCTTATGAGCCCGGTATTTATATGCCAGTCTCTCGCAATGACATCCAGTACTATAATCCCGCCAGGGTTATTCTTGGCCATATTCACAAAAAATCAAATTATGGCAGCGTTTACTATCCCGGTTCTCCATTTGGCCTTGATATTAATGAGACAGGTAAAAGAAGCTTTATTATTCTGGATACAGGTACTCTTGAAATAAGCAAAAAAACGATAGATACCGATATTATATATTTTAACGAAACCTTAATTTCACTTCCCACAAACAATGAGTTTGATTATTTTGAGCAAAAAATACAGGAAATGATAGACAGATGGGACATAAATAAAAACGAAATTCCAAAAGTAAGGGTCCGTCTGAAAGTTAAAGGATATACATCTGATAAAGGCAGACTCCTTGAAGTAATTAAAAAAAATCTTAAAGATTTTACTTTTTATAACAATGAGGAGCCTGATCTTACCGGTGTATCAATATTTAACGACCCCGAAAGGATAGTTATTGTAGAGAAACTGAATAATGAAATTGAAAAGCTTGATCTGGATAGTGAAATAACTTCAAAGGGAGATATTCTTGAGAAAGCATTGCATATAGTATTAAGAGAATGATTTTATAAAGATAGCAAAAAAGATAGCAGAATATATATAAGGGTAGCGAAAGGTAAGATATAAATAAAGTGGAATATATAAATATATGGAAAATATAAAAATGACAGATTATATACAGACAGAGGAATATATAAAGATAATTAGATATATAAAATAAATATATAAATACGAAAGAAGATTAATGGGAATTGCTATAAAGAAAATATCAGTAAAGGACCTGGGGCCAATTGAGAACTTTTCTGCAAGTTTTGGCGCCTTCAATCTTATATACAGCAAAAACGAGAGAGGTAAAACTTTCCTCACAGAGTTTATAATCCGCAGCCTGTTTAAGAACGTAAAGCGCTGGAGTCATTTAAGGGGAGGTGGTAAAGGAAAAATTACAGTAACAGGTCTCAAAGAACAACCTGTTGATTTTTCTCCTCAAACAAAAATAAAACTGGAAGACTACTGGGAAAGCGGTGATAAGGGGCTTCCTCTGTCAATGGCAAACCTTCTCATAGTCAGAGGTGGTGAAGCAGGAATTGAGGATAATGGCGGCATAAGTAAATTCTTAATAAAAGAAGTTCTATCCGGAATAAATATTCTGGACAGGATTGATGATGATAGCAATATTTCAAAAACAGTTAAAAATGCAGAAATTAGCAATAAAATCAACATCAAATCAATAGGTATCAAATCAATAGGCAAAGGCAAAGAATATGCAGATGCTATAGATGAGTTAAATAGCATTGAAGGGCTGTTTGAAGATATAGAAAAAGAATACACAATGGGAGCATTAAAAGCCCTTAAACTTGAAGAAAAAACACTTCAGGATAAGCTTGAACAGCTATACAAAGCAAAAAGGCACCTTGCATATCAGATTTCAGAAAAAATTAAAAGGTTAGAAAATCAGCTTGATAATGTCCCGGATGAAGAATTAGCAAAAATAGAGAATGAAATTTCAATATTTAGAAATAAACAGGAGCTTTACAGCCAGCTTGAAAAAGAATGCAAAGACGTTCGCGAAAAAAGCAGGG
>JAQVEM010000040.1 GCA_028697935.1 Actinomycetota bacterium | reverse complement strand
GTGTTGAGTTTTTTAAACTCTTCTTCCATAGAAGCAAAGGTCATAAACTCAGTAGTGCATACCGGGGTAAAATCAGCTGGATGACTAAAAAGGATTACCCACTTTCCTTTAAAATCATCAGGGAAATTGATCTTGCCCTGGGTAGTAACAGCCTTAAATGATGGGGCGGGATCACCTATAAGTGGCATTCTATATTCTTTTGTTTCTTGTGTTTCTTCCATTGTTTTTCCTCCTATTATTTTATTTATTAGTATTGTGGCATTTAGGACAAATGCCTTTGAAATAAACATTTTTCTCAGTAATCATGAAGTCTTTTAGAGCGTCAGAATAAAGGGCTTTTTCGTCTACTGGAAAGTCAAATATAGTTCCACAATTCTCACATTTAAAATGCCCGTGCACAGAGACTTCAGCATCGTATCTGGTCTCATTATCTTCAATAGTTACGACCCTTGCCAGTTCTGACCTTTTAAATAAGTCAAGGGTATTATAGACAGTTGCCCTGGAAAGGGTGGGCATCTCTTTAACCAGGTCCTTAAATATTTCATCGACCGTAGGATGATTTTTTTTCAAGACAAGGTATTCAAGTATTTTTATTCTCTGGTAAGATGGCTTTATATTTTTCTCCTTGAGTATTTCAACCAGATCTTTTATTTTTTGATTCAAGAAAAATCCCTTCCATAGGTATTTATAATGATTATAAAATGATACACAATATCATATCATAAAATTTTTAATATTGAAATAGTTATTTAACAAAATGTTTATAAATTAAATTATATTATTTTATTGATCAGAAAGGGGAGAGAGTGAAGTGGCTATTTTAACTGAGACTTGCCGGCATTGGCTATAGTTAATGTGGTCCGCCTTGCTTAAAAGCAATATCATGTCCTTCATAAATAAGTGTTTTTCCTTCATCCTCAATTCTGTCAGCATATGGTGCACCAGGACGAACGCTCATTAATATTATGCTAAACCCGCTATTTAATTTGTAATTCATTCCTCTCTGAAGATTAACATTTTCTTCTGCACACATTTCAAGATAGGATATTATGCTTCCTGACTCAATCATTTAATTCCTCCAATTAAGTGAGTTATGGATAATATTCCGGGTATTTATAAAGTTTATGTTTGGCCAAATTTAGATGAGGCAGGGCAAATCACACACTTTTATTATATAACAACACCAAAATTATTTTTTAACAACAAGCGTACCTGCCATAATATCATGCAGAGCCTGCTTCTTTTCAGTAAACCCTGCCATAATATAGCCAATTAGTAGAGTCATTGATGAAATAATTTTACTCCAATATCTTCCGTTTGCTCTTCCAAATGAGATTCTATTACCATTTAAATCAGTCACAATTATTCCTAATGCCATCTTCCCAGGTGTTGCTTGTTTGGGAGAACTTTCAAGTATGGTGAAATAAAGCCAATTTATAACTATTCCTAAAATAGAACCTAATAACTCAATAATTTTCAGGGTAGCGTCTGTAGCTGTACCAGTAACCATTAATGGAACAGCTACCAATACTCCCAAAATTGCTCCTATTATACCTCCCGCAATCATTAAAACAATTCCATCAATTAGATAAGCTGCAACACGTCTCCAGAATCCAGCATAATTAGTAAGCTCTTTTTCTGATATTGTAGTAATTTCAGCTTTTAATTGATAACCGCATTCAGAGCAGAGTTTTGCATCGTCTGGATTTTCAGCTCCGCATTTTGGACAATACATAGTTTTTTACCTCCCTCTTTAATATCCGATAGTATCAATGGCATATAATTTACATAAAAATACATAAAAAGACAATTTGATTTATGCTCTCAAACTGAAATGTTTTAAAACTTCTAAAAAGCAATTCGCGAGCTTGACCTTCTGCTAATGTTTGATAGAATAGCTTGAAGACTAAATGCCAATAGAGGTAAATTGTAATGGATCTTATAATGAATCGCGTCAAAACAATTTTATTAATGGTTGCATTAACAGCTATTCTGTTGTTAATAGGGGGACTAATAGCTGGAGAAGATGGAGTAGTGGTTGCTTTCATTATCGCTCTGGCGGTAAACTTTTTCTCTTACTGGTTTAGCGATAAGGTGGCTATAGCTATGACCCATTCTAAACCGCTGAATGAAAATCAGGCTCCTCAGGTTTACAAAGCCATGCGCGAACTGGTAAATGAAGCTAATATGCCTATGCCGAAACTGTATATAATGCCTACAGATCAGCCTAATGCTTTTGCTGCTGGTAGAAACCCTAATAATGCAGTTATTGCAGTTACCAGAGGTTTAATAGATATATTAGAATATGATGAATTAAAAGGAGTTCTTGCCCACGAGCTGGCCCACATTCGAAATAGAGATATTTTGATAAGTACTCTGGCTGCAGTTATAGCTGGAGCTTTAATGTTTATCACCAGAATAGGAACATATGGTATGCTATATGGAGGAGGACGCCGCAGAAGTAGAGACAGTGGCGGAATTATTAGCCTCTTTTTCAGGCTGTTTGCTATTATACTGGCTCCGCTGGCAGCTTTGATTATACGTATGGCAATATCCAGAACTCGAGAATATGGTGCCGACGCTACAGGAGCACAATTAGCACGTAACAGTGAAGGCCTGGCCAGTGCTCTTGAAAAAATGGAGAGTTATGCCCGTCAGCGCCCTCTTCAAATAAACGAAGCTACTTCTCATATGTTCATTGTTAACCCATTATCTGCCAAAGGTTTAAGTAATCTGTTTAGCACCCATCCACCACTGGAGGAAAGAGTTAAAAGATTGAGAAGCCAGCAAGTATATTAATTACATCGATTCAAAATAGTAAGTCCATAGAAGACATAGTTTAGTCTATGTTGTTACATAGTCTGTCTATGTGATTAAAATAGCTGTGCTTTGATATTCGAAATTTTGCAGAAAGAAAAATAGAGCAGGATTTACTCAATTACCCTTATTTCCTTTCCTTATTAGCTACTACATCAATTAATCCACTTTTTACTCTATGATTTTCTTTAACATTATATTTCTGATTTTTTAAATAATTTGCTAAAAAAGCCTGAACTTTACTTTCTTTAAAAACCTACCCGCTTATAGCTTATATATATATATGCAAGGATTTAATATTATTATGAAGAATAAAAGTTATATAACACTAATGTTCTTGATGTTTATTTGAATTTAACTGCTGTTCCATATGCAGTAATTATCTGGACATCTTTTTCCCTTGCAAAATCATAATCAATCCAAATTACAGCATCACACCCTTTAGCTTCAGCAGCATCTGCCAACTTATTATTTGCTTCTGGTAAAAATTTTAAAGTTTCTCTACCACCTGATCTAAAAAAATGGCTTCTTATTACCTGGACACCAAATACTACATCCACAACTTCATAATCTTGTTTAATATCTCCAGTGCTAAGTATCATTTACTGTTCCTTTCTTAATTAAATTATTTTTTAATATATTATTTAAATTGTACTATCTAAAAGTTGAGTTTACAACTACTTAAAATTAAAGCTCTTTGAAAAAATAAAAGTATCTTAAGTAAATAAAACGCTTCCTCCAGGTTAAAATATTTGATTATTAGAAAACAAATACTAAGGGAAGCAGTAATAACACAAGATGAGATAATCTTGCGCCACAGAATAAATTTACTACTTAGGGCAAAAACTATTAAGGACATATTTAGCTGCATGCTGGCAGTACGGACTCTCTAGAACAGTATGCTACAAGAATATACAAAGATATGAGACTTATGGAATAGAAGGGCTTAAAGATAAGAAAAGAAAAACTCCTGTTATGCCTAATACTACAAAGAAGAAGATAGTGGACAAAGTTAAAACCTGTTTGTTAAGTTGAATTGAAGATATTTTTATACAGAGATGTTATAATTAACAATTAAACTACTATGCAGGCATTTGTTGATGTATATGATAATGTTATAATGAAGGTTAATAATTATAGAGGTCAACAACTATATAAAATAAATTATTAATCATAAAAGAAATCCTAAATTTATCCTTAAATATTAAACCTACATCTTACGCAACTGGTAAAGGTGGAATAATTAGGGAATAAATAGGAAATGAAATTAGAAAACAAATTTCTGAATTTAATGAACAATACATTTGTTAGACCTATATTCTAACAATAATCTCAGTATTTATTATTTTACGAAATTCAAAAAGGGGGTATACAAATGCAAAAAGGAAGAATGAAAAAAACACTAAGGTATATAGTTCCACTTGTGACTTTTATTTTCATAAGCAGTTTTGTATTAGCTGCCTGTAGCGGAACACAAGTAGAACCTGTAGATAGCGAGGTTAAAGAAGGGCCGGTAATTGAGGAAACAGAAGAGAAAGAGGCAGTTGAAGAGATATCTAAAGAAGTAGTGGAAGAGTCGGAAGAAGAGGAAAAAGATTTAAACACTACTGAAACTAGTCCAGAAGAAATAGACAGTGCAACATTGGGTGAAAAAAATGCAGCATTAAAAGCTAAAGATTACTTAGCCTATGCGCCTTTTTCTTATAGTGGGTTAGTCGAGCAATTAGAATTTGAGGGATTTACACACGAAGAAGCTGTGTATGGAGTAGATAGATGTGGAGCTGACTGGAATGAGCAAGCAGCATTAAAAGCTAAAGATTACTTAGATTATTCGGCATTTTCACGAACTGAATTAATTGCTCAACTAGAATTCGAAGGATTTACAAAGCAACAAGCTGAATATGGTGCGCAAGCTGTTGGATATTAAGGGGAATTACTCAAGATAAATATGACAAAAAAGCCACTAAACTTAAGCAAAGACAACACAAGTTAACTGAAGAATTAAAAAGATAACAGAAGCTGATGAGGATTACTCAATTACGCTTATTTACTTATTAAATATATGTTCTAAAGCACCTGAATTATTTGAAAGTTCTAAAGTTGAGCAAAAAAGAAAGCTTATTAATTTTTTACTTTCGAACTTGAAGTTGAGAGGCGAAAAATTAGAGTATACCTTAAATAAACCCTTTGACGCACTGGTAAATGTTGACTATCGTTCTGAATGGCTGGGGAGGGAGGATTCGAACCCCCGCTCTACGGTCCAGAGCCGCATGTCCTACCTCTAGACGACTCCCCAATAATTCTTAAGAAAGAAAAATACCAAAAACAACCATCAATAACCAGGGAAAGTCATCAATAACCGGGAAACTAATAACTTTAGACCCTGGTATTATTAGCATTACTATTATATGCAAATAACATAATAATGCTATCAGAAATTTTTATGTGTTGCAAAATATAGTTCCGCATATCTGTTTCGTATATTAAGTATTTTTACATGCTGCTCCACTTTAAAAACATAAAGCAGGTAATGAAGCAGGTAATAGCTGGTGCATTATTTTAGCATTACTTTTAGTGACTATTTAAGTGGCTGTCTTTAAGCTCTATTGCATTATACTTATAAAAATGTACTCATAAAAATGTTGACAAAATAGTCATATAATTTTAGTATTAAATAATTATGGCAAAGAAAATGTATAGTTTTAGATTTAATGAAGATTTAGTAAAGAGTGCAAAAAAAGCTGCCAGGAATATGGGTGTATCTCTATCTTTTTTTGTAAGTTATTCAATAAAAGAAAAAATAGATAAATTGAATTCCGAAAGTGAAGGTCTTGGCCTGCTTAATGAGGATGATAATACCGTTAAGATTTTAAATATTTTAAGTAAAATAGCTCTGGAAATAGAGGGGTTAAGAGTGGATATAAATAATGTGATAAAAAAATAAATTATGACAATAGACTTACTCTAACTTAGCTCTACCTTTTTACAGGATTCTACAAATTTTATTCTGTATTTTTATATTCTTATTATATTTGTTCTGCTTTGTTCTGTCTTATTCTATTCTGCTACCCTATCAGGTTTTATCCTGTAGTTCTACTGAGAGATTATTCTTAGATAATCCTCAATCCTTTTAAGAGTCAGTTTTTTCCCCAGTATCTCTATAGTTCCGAACAGGGGAGGACTTACGGGACTATTCCATATTGCAATTCTTATGACCTCAGCAACTTTCCTGAAATTAAGGTTCAACTCCTCCGAAATCTGCCTCAGCCTCTTTTCAATGTTTTCGGCACAAAATTTTTCTGTCCGCTCACCTTTCTGTTCTTCAAGCTCATCGAGCGCTTTATAAACTCTCTTCAGTATATCTGGAGCATCAATATTTTTATTTTTAAAATAATTTATAGATTCATTACTATAAGAAATTTTTACAAAAAAAGGGTTGATAAGGCCTATACCCTCGTTCAATGTTTTTATTCGTTCCTTTACAAGAGGGGTTATCTTTATGATCTTCTGGTCCAGTTCTCTGGCACTTTCTTCAAGGTTGGATGGTTTTTGAGACTCAAGGTATTTTTTCATTTTATCTTTAAGAAGTTCAGCAAGATTTTCATCGCTTAAATTCCTGATATAATATCCGTTTATCCATAAAAGTTTGTCATAATCAAATTTAGCAGGTTTTTTGTTAATCGAGTCAAGCTCGAATTTTTCTATCATCTCGTCAATTGAAAAAATTGTAGTCTTCTCATCATAAGCCCATCCGAGGAGTGCAAGGTAATTAAGTATTGCTTCTCTTAAAAATCCTTCTTCTATGTATTTCTCAATGGATATGGAGCCGTGTCTTTTACTCAGTTTCTGGCCGTCCTGTCCGAGTATCATAGGGAGGTGTGTAAAAAAAGGAATATTAAAGCCGAGGGCTTTGTAAATTAAAATTTGTTTCGGTGTGTTTGAAAGATGGTCTTCGCCCCTTATGATATGTGTTATTTCCATCAGTGCATCATCTATAGTGGCAGAAAAATTATATGTTGGGAGTCCATTTGACCTCAGTATAATAAAATCATCGATGCTTTCTGAGCTAACCTTTATATCTCCATATACTGTATCTTTAAATTCAATTTTTTCATTTTCGGGGACAAGAAATCTTATAGCGTATGACTTGCCTTCTCTTAAGCTATATCTGATCTCATCAGGCGAAAGTTTTAAGCATTTCCTGTCATATTTAAAAGGCTTTCCTTCTTCCAGTTTTATCTTTCTTTCTTTTTCAAGTTCTTCAGGACTGCAAAAACAAAGATATGCTTTTTTATCGTGAACGAGTTTTTGTGCAAATTCTTTATAAATGTCAGCCCTCTGTGATTGCCTGTACGGCCCGAATTTTCCTTCTGTTTCTAATCCAGGACCTTCATCCCACTCAAGTCCAAGCCATTTTAGTGATTCAAGAATTTGATTTATCGCATCTTCCTGATGTCTTGCAATATCGGTATCTTCAATTCTCAATATAAATTTACCACCTGTTTTTTTTGCGTAAAGCCAGTTAAAAAATGCTGTCCTTGCGCTTCCTATGTGGAGGTAACCTGTAGGGCTGGGGGCAAATCTTACTCTAACTTCTCTGTTATTTTTCATAATGCTAAATTAACTAAAATAATTAAATCTTTTTAAGCTATACCAGCGATTATAATGCCCGTAACTATTTTAAAATGCCTGCAAAATGCCTGCAAAATGCCTGCAGCTATATTATCTAAGGATTTACCCAGACTTTAATTTTCCTTATAGTTTCTACTGGCTGTCCCCACATAGGATCCTGCCTGTGTGTATATCCAGGGGGGACTTCAGAGTATGGCTCATTTATATATTTTATGTGAGTATAACCGGATTGAACTAATATATGGTTTGCTTCGTCCTTTGGCATTAAAGCTACCATGGGCATAATAGGAATATCTTCAGGTCCAATTGGCACCTGTGTGGTTGGCTCCTGGCCATAGTGGAATTCTTTCATAATAATCTGATCAGGTGGCGTAAATCTATTTGGAACCATTAGTTCTCCTGTTTCTGGGTTTGCCACTACCTGAATATTTATCATATCATCTGCAGGTCTACTAAAATTTTCAGCGGGAAGCTTTTTTGTGGCTTCGCTCATAAATAATTTCCAGATCATTGCAGGATGAGCTCCTCCCTGGACCCTTAAATCATGTATGGTTGTCATTCTTATATTTGCTTCAGGATGTCCCATCCATACACAGGCCGCAAGGTTTGTAGTGAATCCTGTAAACCATGCGTTTTCAGCTTTGTCAGTGGTACCGGTTTTGCCGGCACAGGGTCTGTCATCAAGCCTTGCTCTGGTTCCTGTTCCTCTCTGTACAACCTGCTGCAGGATTTCTATTGCGCGGTAAGCATTAATCGGGCTGATTACCTGTGTACCTTCCATGCCTTCTTCAGGATTATTTTCAATATCTTTAAGAACATTCCCGTCTTTATCAGTAACCTTAACTATTGCTACAGGGTAGTGACGTACTCCATAATCAGCAATAGTGCAGAATGCTGAGCAGACTTCAAGAGGGCATACCTCTTGAGCCCCAAGCCCCATTGATGGTAATGGCTCCATTGGAGTTTCAATTCCCATATTATTGGCAAGCTGTGCCATATGATAGGCTCCGACTTTCATGATAAGCTGTGAATACACTACATTTACAGATTTTACAGTGGCCTCAAATATTGTCATTTCATTTGTGTCGTATTGCTGATTATTGTAGTTTTGAACTTCCCAGGGAGCACTACCTGCAATATCAAATACTACAGTACCATTTGGATTAAATGTCATATAAGGACTGATGCCCTGTTCGAGAGCTGAAATGAGGGCAAAAACTTTAAAAGTTGAACCGGGCTGCCTGTGTGATTGTGTGACAAGGTTATATCCCATTCCTGTATAATCTTCTTCTTTACCTCCAACCATGGCTTTTATATATCCGTTAGATGGGTCCATAGCCACAAGAGCTGCTGATGGATCTTCTGCATCCGGGAGAACTTCTTTGATTGCATTTTCTGCAGCAGTCTGCATTTCAGGGTCAAGAGTTGTATATATTTCATATCCTCCTTTTAGTGCTTTTTCAACTCCAAATTCCTCTATAATTTCCTGTTTAACATAATCTACGAAATATGGGGCAAAACCCTTTTCGACTTCTTCTACCGGTCTCTGGGTAATTATAGGTGTGTTTATTGCGGCCTCATATTCATCCTGACTGATATACTCCAGCTCAAGCATCTTTGCCAGTACAGTATTTCTTCTTTCAAGAGCTGCCTTTTTGTCGATATATGGTGAATATAAATAGGTTTTGAGAAGACCGGCAAGCATTGCACATTCAGGGAGGCTGAGATATTCTACATCTTTATTGAAATAAGCTTTTGCTGCAGCCTGGACACCATACGCACCTTCTCCGAAATAAACTGTATTGAGGTACATTTCCAGTATTTCTTCTTTTGAATAAATCTGTTCAATCTGATATGCGAGGACGATTTCTTTAATCTTTCTCTCATAGGATATTTCATATTTTTCTTCAGGCATATACACATTTTTTACATATCCCTGGGTTATTGTAGTGGCACCCTGTTCTATTTCTCCTGATATCATATTTATTATAAATGAACGAATTATACCCTCAACATCAAATCCCTTATGCTGATAAAATCTCTCATCTTCAATGGCAATAACTGCATTTATAAGATTCTGTGGTATTTGTTCATATGATACAAGAATTCTATTCTCTTCCCCGTGATAGGTTGCGATAAGAGTGCCGTCAGCAGCATATATTCTTGAAGTCAGTGCTGTTTCAGTAGGAGTAAAATCTTCAAGTCTGGGAAGATCTTCAA
Organism: Actinomycetota bacterium; assembly: GCA_028697935.1. Taxonomy (GTDB): domain Bacteria; phylum Actinomycetota; class Humimicrobiia; order Humimicrobiales; family Humimicrobiaceae; genus JAQVEM01. Next base: position 1,232 of record JAQVEM010000040.1, on the reverse strand, counting down.
TGAAGGAATTTAGTGCGTTAAATGCAAAAACAGCGACTCCTCCAAGTACAGTAACAAAGAAGAGATTTCCTGCAACAATAACAGCTATTATAGCTATTATTACCTTTGAAACTTTCTTTTTTTTATGTTTTTCTCTTATTATGGACACAGTTTATAAAAATATCTGGATAAATATTTTCTCTTAATAATAAAACAATGTTAATTAAATTAATAATATCAATGGATATTTCAAATTAAAAATATTATCATATTTCAATTTTATTATACAGAGCTTAAATTATTGTTTCCGTAATGTTTCTTGAATAGTTATAGTGAAATAAAGAAATAAAAAAATTATGTTATCTTTGCCAGTCAGATATATACTACTATTATCGGGAGCAAATTAATGGATAAAGTTGAAAATAAGTTAAAATAGGGTAAATACAGAGTAGAGTATCAAAATAAAATAAGTGCAGGGTAAGCGTATAATAGAAATATATTATGTGGATAACTATACACACACTCTAAATTCAATTTTTTTTGTATTTATATTATGATTAATTAAATTAACGTAGAATAAGTTCAACCAGAAGAAAGGGGTTTTATGGTTGTATTGTCTGATAAAGAGACTGTACTATCTGATGAAAAAAAGATATGGATGCTTGAAAAATTAATAGAGATAAGGAAGTTTGAAGAGAAAGCCATTCTTTTATATAGAGCTGGAAAAATATGGGGATATCTTCATCCATGCATTGGTCAGGAAGCTATACCGGTGGGTGCCTGCTGTGCAACAAAGAAAGGTGATTATATTATTTCAAATCACAGAGGGCACGGCCACTGCATTGCTGCGGGTGCTGATATCAGAAAGATGATGGCAGAGCTTTTTGGAAAATCTACCGGTTATTGTGGTGGAAGAGGTGGCTCAATGCATATTATTGATATGAAGCACGGGATACTCGGGCAAAATGGAATAGTTGGAGGCGGTATACCTTTATCAGTAGGAGCCGGTCTTTCCTGCAAAATGGATAAAAAAGGCGGTGTGACGTTGTGCTTTTTTGGGGACGGAGCTTCTAATAATGGTGTATTTCATGAGGCTTTAAATATGTCCGCTTTATTCAAACTGCCTGTTATATATATCTGTGAAAATAATATGTATGCTATTTCAATGTGTTCAAAAGATTCAGTAGCTTGTGTTGATATTGGAAAAAGAAGCTGTGCCTACGGAATTCCGGGTCATATTATTGATGGGAGCG
>JAQVEM010000205.1 GCA_028697935.1 Actinomycetota bacterium | reverse complement strand
AAAGTATATACTATGTGGCTCACCCTATAGAAGAGAAAGAGATTTAAGATCATTTGAAAGTCTTCTTAATAAAGGAAGAGAAGCATTGAAAGAAGTAAGTGATATGGTTAGCAATGGAACCATAAAGAATTATGAAAAGATTATCAGAAGAGCGGAAAAGAAATTATCGAGAACCAATGCTTCCCAATATTTTGATTTTGAATACGAGAATGGCAAATTTAAATACTGGGAAAAAACAGAACTGATTGAAAAATCATATAATCTATGTGGATATTACATTCTTTAAACAACATAAAAAGGATCTATCTGAAATAGAAATTGAAAATAAATACAAAAGCCTTCAAGAGGTTTTGGAGAGCATGGAGAGACCTTAAAGATATAGTTGAAATAAGGCTTCTTCTTGTATTTAACATATCACCTTTTGATTACAAAAAAGATAAATTATACTGTAGTATATAACAAAAAATAATTAGCTGATTATATCAGGGTAAACATTGGTTAGTTTGGGAAGTTGGGCTAATAGCGTTTCTTATAGATATGGTTTTACTCTGCATAATCAAAGATTAACCTCCTTATACAAATAATACATATATAATAATTTATCTTTTGAAATTTAGCTAATATAAACTCTTTTTTTATTAGGAATATCGCTTTGGTGGAGTTAATTCTTCGCTTTCCCTTGAATACTTAAAATCTTCAAAATTATCATTTGAATCAAGGTAATCATAGAAATCATCTAAAATCTTTCCGGATTCTTTTACATTGTAAATTATTTCAAGAACAAATAATATTATAAAAGCTAAAATTTCAAAGAAATATAATAAAAAACTAGGCGAAAATAAAGATATGAACAAAGCTACAACAGAAACAACTATAAACAAAAATAATATAAGATTCATTTCAAACATTTTTATTAATCTCTCCTGTTTGTGCTTTATCTGAAAATAAATCTGAGATTTCATGAAATCGCTTTAAATAGATTAATCGAAATACTATCCATAAAACAATCACAACCTGGAAAATAATAGATAAACTTTTAGAAAAAGTAAATCGCGCATACTCAATATTCAACTCCATCAATAAATATGCATTTACTATATCCATTATACATGTTAGTATAACAGCCATCGAAATAATAGATGGTGAGATGTACATTAAACGAATAATTCTCCTGAATTCATTATCATTACGTGAAAAGATGTAAAGATACCTGATATCAGTTGTTATCTTCTTTATCGGAGAAGATAACTTAGTGTTTTTCCACCATATTTTATTTTGAGGAACAAAAAAGCTAATATAAATAACTGTAATTAGAGGAAGTAAAAATGTTAGGTAAAAAGCATGGTTGAATATTGACAATATCCAGACAATTATTTCTAATATAATAAGAAATATTTCGACAATTATCCACTTCTTTACCATTACTAATTCTTTAACTGTTAATTTTACACCATCTTCTAATAACTTAAGTTTTCTTTTGTTCATTTATTAATCATTTTTCTTCTTAAAAACATATTCTTATGCTATAAAGCAACTTAATACTATAGTAGAATCTGCCTCTTGGCTTACAAAGCTAATGTAAACTATAGCAGTAAACTCTTCTTTTTAGTAATTTCTTAAACCTTCTTTAAAAAAATAGAACAACTTATTCACAAAGTCAATGTCTGTATAACTGTTTATTATTCTATAAGTAAAGTTATAATTAATTTTGATGATAATAAATATTAAAACTTAGGAGGATATAAATGAGCGAAATTAGAGATGGATTAAACTACACAAAAACTGACGAGTGGGTAAAAGTTACAGACAATATTGCTGTAATAGGCATAACCGATTATGCTCAAACTCATCTTGGTGATATAGTTTTTGTTGAACTTAAAGAAGAAGGGGTTGAATTAAAGAAAGGTGACGTATTAACGACCATTGAATCTGTTAAATCTGCGTCTGACATTTATAGCCCTGTTAGCGGAAAGCTTATTGAAATGAATAAAGCCTTGGAAACTAATCCCGGACTAATAAATAAAGAGCCTTATGATGGTGGCTGGATAGCAAAAATAGAAATGAAAAACCCAGAAGAAATTAACGACTTAATGGATTCAGAAAAATATAGAGAATATCGTAAGGAGTAAATAATGAAATATATTCCTGTCACAAAAGAGCAGAACGAAGAAATGCTCAGAAAAATTGGAGTAAATAGTGTTGATGAGCTTTTTAGTGTAATACCGGATGAAGTTCTGCTTAAAAAAGACCTAAATATTGGTGAAGCTCTTTCAGAAATAGAGTTAAAGAAAAAGTTAAAAGATTTAGCAGAAAAAAATGTACCCACCGATAAAAAGAATTTTTTTATTGGAGAAGTAGCCTATAATCATTATATACCTTCAATAGTTAGTCATTTAGCAGGGCAATCACAGTTTTATACTTCTTATACTCCTTATCAACCCGAATTAAGTCAGGGGACACTTACTGCAATATATGAGTTTCAATCTTATATTGTTAATCTAACAGGAATGGATGTTTCTAATGCTTCACTTTACGATGGAGCAACAGCTGCATCTGAGGCAATGCTTATGCTCT
>JAQVEM010000204.1 GCA_028697935.1 Actinomycetota bacterium | reverse complement strand
TCATCATCAGCAATTATAGCTACCGGCTTTTGATTCTCAAAATCCTCTTCAGTAAAATTGCGTCCTTCTGTGATATCCGGATTAAAGGATGTATTGCCACTTAAATAAACTTCTTTTCCTCCCGTAAACTCCGCATTTCTATAGATAAGCAGGTTTTCATCTCTTTCTTTACAAAAATCAGTAAGATTTTTTACAGTAACAGGATTTTCAGTGTCCGGAAGAAACTGACTGATACGCACATCAATTTGCTGGCCGGAAAGAAAGTCAGGCCACGAGGGTGCCTGACTGTAGTAGAATCCTGCTATAACAGAAAAACATAAGGTTAAAATTGCTCCTATTGCTGCAAACAATAGTATAGGTAGAGGAGATCTTCTGAATATATTTTTTATAGCTACTAACCCCCTGCTTAATTATTATTTCCTGGCAAGAGTTTCAGATAATTATAATATCTAATACTTTCAAGTTATAAGGATTATTAGTACTTGAAAATATAATCACCATCATTGCCTTCACGTCATTGCCTTCATCATTATTATCTACATTATTATTTTATCAGGAAAATTAATATCTGTAATCTATATTTATAAAATATATTTGTAACATTATAATAAAAATAATTATTATTGTCCACTATATTAGCTATAATGTTATCATTTAAAATTTAAAAGTGAACTACTTTTATTATCTGAACAACATCTGACAAATGAAAAGATATTATGTTACACTCTAATTAATCATGATAAGAGAGCCCATCTAAGGTTTTGTCTGAAAGTTAATCTCTCTATTTTTTATATCTTGTCTAACTTTTTCCTGAGTCCATTTAAAAAGATAAAATATTTGCTATACTTGCGTAAAAGATCAGGGTATTTTCTGTAGTTTAGGATCATAAGGCGTAGTAAAAGCTTGCGTTATTCCTTTAAGTTTGTTTCTTGAGGAAATGGTCCAGCAACTTATATCCTTTCTCAAAATACAGACCTGTTTCTCTGGCGGAAATTTCATTAAACCTTTTTCTTTTTAACTTTGCCGGTCTATCAAGTTTATTGGATTTGTCTGGTTTATAATCTATATCTTTTATTCTGCCCGCCGTACTATCATAAATCATAAACGGAACAGGCTCCGGGGTATGGGTCCTTACTGATATGGGCGTATAGTGGTCAGGAAGTATCATCATCCTGTAATCTAAATGCTTCCTATCCAGAGCTTCTTTTATCGGTCCTATAACCTGGCTGTCAATTATCTCCAGGGCTTTTACTTTACACGCCACATTTCCCTGATGGCTGCATTCATCTGTGGCCTCAAGATGTAGATATACAAAATCCTTTCCTTCTGCAAGCTCCTTTATCGCAGCGCTGGCTTTGCCTTTAAAGTTTGTGTTTATGGTACCGGTAGCACCTTTAACACTAATCGGTGTAAGCCCTGCTAAAATACCTATGCCCTTTATAAGGTCAACAGCCGATATTATTGAACCCTTCAGTTTATACTTCTCATAAAAACTATCCAGAGCAGGCTTTCTTCCTTCACCCCATATCCATATTGAATTTGCTGGATTTAGGCCCTTTTTTATCCGTTCCTTATTTATCGGATGCTCCCTTAAAATTACAGTGCTCCTTTCCATCATATCAAGCAGGACATCGCTTCCAGGACCTTCCGGTAGAAAATCACGAATTTTCTTACCCGGTATATCGTGCGGTGGAGTAAGAATATTTTTGTCCGGACCTCCGCTCCACACAATTACATGCCTGTAGCTAACGCCCGGATAAAATTTTATTTTATCGGTCTGGAGCTTGCTCCCTAGATATTCAATCAGCACCTTTGATTCTTCTGTTGGGATTTCTCCGGCACTGTAATCTAACATAATTCTGTCAGAATATTTATCTTCTTCGGATAATGTAACAAGGTTGCATCTAAAAGTAACATCATCTTCTGCAAGGTTGATGCCAATACTTACTGCTTCAAACGGAGAGCGCCCCGTATAATATTTAGCAGGGTCATATCCCAGCACAGATAAATTAGCTGTATCGCTTCCCGGCACCATCCCGTCAGGGATAGTTTTTACAATGCCCATTTCACTTTTTGTGGCAAGCCTGTCAAGGGCAGGAGTAAGCGCATATTCAAGAGGTGTTTTATCTCCCAGCTCTCCAATCCTGTAGTCTGCTGCACCATCTATAAGTATTATTATGTATTTCATATAATAGAACTCCTGTTTCTGGATCACACTTTTAAATTCCAGGATATTTCCGGAATCTTAATCTTTCTTTTCTTTTCTCTGCAGATTAAGAATATCTGATATTGCATTTTTCATCTGACCCGGCTCGCAGACTGTTGTATGGATAACTTCTTTTTTAGCCAGGTTTTTCATAGGTTCAGGAATTTTTAAACCTGATATCTCTGAGAGCACCCCCATAAGTTCAAACTCATCCATTCCCGCATATTTTTTATCAAGCGCACTGGCTACACTCCCCGGAAATTTAAAAGGACTTGCAGTTGAAGCTATTACTGTCTTTGTGGTATCGCCGGTTTCTTTTAAGTATTTCTGGTAAACATTATATCCAACTGCAGTATGTGTATCTATAAGGTA
>JAQVEM010000203.1 GCA_028697935.1 Actinomycetota bacterium | reverse complement strand
TTAATGAATGTACCTGCTCCCAGTTCACAGCCGGCCAAATATTTAAGTTTATTTTTTGTTCTGTATGGTGGATAAAATTCAAAATGGAAGTGGTAATAACTATAATCCCTGCCATCAGTTGGTTTTTGATGGATTACCATCACATAGGGCATTCTAAAACCAAACAAATTGTTATAACCATTTATTAGTTTCTTAATTATGGTTGATAGTGAAAGAATTTCCTGCTCCCTTAGCTCACATATACTGCCAGTATGTCTTAAGGAATAAATATGAACCTCATACGGCCATCCTGCATAAAAAGGAATAAATGCAATAAAATCTTCGTTTTTAACAACAATCCGGCTTTTATCCTTTAATTCATTTTTGATTATGGTGCAGTGAAGACATTTTTCATTTTTTTTGTAAAATTTCTTTGAAGATTTTAATTCTTCCAGAACTACAGGTGGTATATATGGGAATGCATATATCTGACCGTGGGGGTGAGAAAGTGTTACACCTATTTCTTTTCCTTTATTCTCAAAAATAAAAACATATTTAACAAAATCTTTACTACCAAGAATTAAATATCTGTCCTGCCAGACTTTTATCAGATTACAGATTTTCTGTACCGGCATATCTTCCAGGAATAAATCATGTTCCTGTGTATAACAGACAACTTCACAGATTCCTTTAGACTGCATTTTAGAGTATGAAAGAATGCTTTTTCCGTTTTCACCCTTATTAAAATCCAGTCTGTCCGGGTCCCTGCTAAAGGTAGGAAACTTATTTTCAAAAACTACAATATCATAACTGTCCCGGGGAATCTCTGTAATAACTTTATCACTTTTTGTCGGGCAAAGTGGGCAGAAATCTTTTGGCGGCAAAAAAGTCCTTTCCTGCCTTTTTGTTGCTATTGCCACCCATTTATCTTTAATAGGATCATAACGCAGCTCTAATATTTTACACCTCCATTAATAATTAACCTTTTATTAAAACTTTAATGAAATTTAATACCTGATTAATTATATTAATTTTAGCTACACTATTAATTTTAGCTACACGAGAATATATTTAAAATTCATAATAAATCAAATATCTACCATCTTCTTTAATTACTACTTCTTTTTTGAAGTTGTAATTTTCTCTACATTCCTCTCTTATTAAATCTTTATCTTTACCTGAAGTTATGCTCTCATAATTTTTTTGGATTCCAGTATTACCGGGTTCTTTTGTTAAATTTGATAATTTATTTTTTTTATTATTCATTTTCTATTTTATTCCTTTTTAATTCTACCATAATCCTTATATATTAACCCTCATGGTTCCATCTGAAGGAAGACACTCAATGAAGTCCGGGTTATTATTAAATGTTCTTAAAAATCCTGTTCCTGCTTTATCAATTATTTCACCGACTATTTCTTTTTTAACAATGCTTATGACACTACCACCAAAACCTGCCCCCATTAATCTTGCACCATAAACTCCATTAATTTTACTTAACTCTTGCACCAGATAATCAAGCTTATCTGTAGATACCTCATAATCGTTTTTCAGGCTTTCATGAGATTCATATAAAATACTACCCAGTTTTTCAATATCACCTTTAAGCAAACACTCCTTTGCAAGTAAAACTCTTTTATTTTCAGTTACAACATGCCTTGCTCTTTTAAAGATTTTTTCGGGTAATTTATCTTTAACTCCGAGTAGTAATTCGGGGCTTATATCTGAGAGTGAATTGATATCTCTACCTTTTATTAATCCAGATATCAACCTGACTGCATCATTGCACTCTTTCCTTCTTTTATTGTACTCGGTATTTGCAAGATTTCTTTCCTCTCTGGAATTAATAATTAAAATCAGGTCATTACCGGGACTAAATGGGATATATTCATAAGATAAGTCTTTAAAATTTAAAAAAATTACATAATCTTTTTTCCCATGTGTAACTGAAAACTGGTCCATAAAACCGCAACTTACTCCAACAAAATTGTTCTCTGCGCTGTTGCTCAGGTTTACTATTTCTTTATCACTAACATTTAATTTAAAAAGTTCTTTAATAAATTTTGCCACCCCGACCTCAAGAGAGGCAGATGAACTAATACCTGCACCTATGGGAAGATTACTATCCATAATCATATTAAACCCAGATATTTTATATCCCCGTTGAATATATTCATTTACAATACCTTTTATATAATTTATCCAGTGTTTGCTTTTATCAAAAGTGATATTGTTTAAGGAAAATTTACCGGAATCATCCAGGTACTTAGAATAAACTTCCACTGAATCCAACCCATTTTTATATCCTGTTATAAAAATATATTTATTTATAGCTGCCGTTATGGATAATCCCTGATTGTAATCTGTGTGCTCCCCAATTATATTCACTCTTCCAGGAGATAAGATATTTATAAGGTTTCCCCTCTCCATCATGTCTTCACTTTCTTGTGCACTTTTTATAAATTTACTTATATACTGATCTTGTAATTTTTTAAAATTATTGCCGGGTCCTAAATTTTTCATATAAAACTTATTCTTTTATTTTTTTAATATATGACATTAATATAACAAATTTTATAATTTTTTATTTCAATAAATTTACTTTATT
>JAQVEM010000039.1 GCA_028697935.1 Actinomycetota bacterium | reverse complement strand
ACTTTTATGCAACATTAAAAACAAAGGAGGATAACTTTGGATGAGAAAGCAAAGCAAAAAGTAATAGTGATAACACCGGATTATGATGATGAAGCTAACAAAGAGTCTACCAGCGGTAACAGAGCTGCCATAATACTTTCATATCTGTGTGGATGGATTGGTGCGTTAATTGTATTCTTGCTTGAAAAACAAAACAGGTTCATTAAATGGCATGCACTGCAGGCTTTGATACTTGGCGTTTTTGAAGTATTATGTGTATTAATAATTTCTACTATTTTAGGATTAATACCATATATAGGCTGGTTTTTCTTTTCCTGGTTAGGTTATCTTTTAGCATTTGCAGCATGGGTATGCGGTATTGTTGCACTTGTAATGGCCTGCACTAAAGGTAAAACATTTAGAATTCCAGGAGCCAGTCAGCTTGCTGACAAGTGGTTTAAAATTTAATAAGCCTGGTTATATTTAGTTTTAAAGTTTTAGAAGCAGTGTATTAAGTAAGTCTTACAGATTGCTGACTTATAGACTACTGTCATTAAACGTATCGCTTTCTTCAAGGGTTTTAGGGATAAACCCTCTTTAAAATTATCTCTGTTTCTGTTCGGTATCTCAAGGGTAAAAGTGTCAGGAATGGCATAAACCTATCTGCTCTTTCTGTATACGGTCATCTCCAACAGCGGCAGCAGCATTTAATGCTTCCTCAATATCGCCTTCATCAAGATATTCATCAAGATATTCATATTTGTTTTCATAATGAGCCCACACACCCGTCAGATAATCCGCCTGGAGTTCGAGGTGCATATTTAAATATTAGCTTTGGCCTCACTTACACATGACTGGAGCAAATGCACATCATTCATTATGCAGAGCAGTTCTTGAATATGATAGCTTATCTCATGTGCGATTACATATACCCTACTTCATGTGCTATTACATATGCCATAGTAAAATCTTCAGAATCTTCAACACGGGAGCTCTATCTTCTACCCTGTCATTTCATGCAATTTTCCTTCTTTAAGTAGAATAATTTTATAAGCAATTTAAGTAATTTTATAAAATTATTATATCGGAAAAAGAACTTTTAGAGCTGATTTAGTAGTTAAACCGTGTTGTTAGCCTGATCCTTTAACAACGCATTATATTTTATATAAAATTATAATTTTAAAATTATAATTTTATTTGACATTATAAAAAAATAAAATTATAAATATCTTAATATCTATAATTTTATAAAAGGAGCTTTATATGGCAAACACTGATACAGCATTTGCTACAATGGCAGCAGGATTAATGGGTTTCATTTATTTCTTCTCCCTGTTAGTTTCTATCTTATATATAGTTTCCCTCTGGAAGATTTTTGCAAAAGCAGGAAAACCTGGATGGGCATCAATAGTACCCATTTATAACGTAATAGTCATGCTTGAAATAACAGGTAAACCCATCTGGTGGATTATACTTCTGTTTATCCCCGTTGTTAATTTAGTAATATCTATAATTGTAATAGTTGAACTTGCAAATAAATTCGGAAAGAGTGGCGGATTTGCAGTCGGGCTAATATTTCTGCCTGTTATATTTTATCCAATACTGGCCTTTAGTGATGCTGAATATATCGGATAGTATTACAAGCAAAAAGAAAAGCATAGAGACATGAAGAAATATTACGGCTCTTTTCCTCATATAGAATTGATTACAGAATGGCTTAAAGACTCTTCAAAGTCAATCGGAAGACTCACATCAAAAAACCCCTGGCCTGACCTCATATAGAAATAAGTTAATATAAGCAAAGTAAATGATTACAAATATGAAAAATGCTAATAAGTGTTCTGATTGGCTCCCCGAGTAGGACTCGAACCTACAACCCTTCGGTTAACAGCCGAATGCTCTACCATTGAGCTATCGGGGAACACAGACAATTGCCCACACGATAAGCTATTATAATATATAAGAAGTTTATTTCAATAGTAAGACTCAATGTTCCAGAAAATCCCTCAGGACACCACTTCTATTTGGATGTCTTAACTTTCCCAGAGTCTTTGATTCTATCTGCCTTATTCTTTCCCTTGTTACTCCAAACTCCCGGCCTACCTCTTCAAGAGTCCTTGGATGTCCATCCTGAAGTCCGAATCTTAGCTGGATGACTTTTCTTTCTCTATCGCTTAATGTATTTAAAACCTCCTGAAGCTGTTCCTGAAGCATTGTAAAAGAAGCAGCGTCAGCAGGCGCCTCCACTTCCGAATCCTCTATAAAATCCCCGAGGTGGCTATCCTCTTCCTCGCCTATCGGTGTTTCAAGAGAAACGGGTTCCTGTGATATTTTCATAACTTCTCTTGTCTTTTCCGGTGAAAATTTCAATTTCTTTGCAATTTCCTCAGGAGTAGGCTCCCTGCCAAGTTTCTGGAGGAGCTGTCTCTGCACCCTTATTAATTTATTTATAGTTTCAACCATATGAACCGGAATTCTTATTGTTCTCGCCTGGTCAGCTATTGCCCTTGTTATGGCCTGTCTTATCCACCAGGTTGCATATGTAGAAAATTTATAACCTTTTCTATAATCAAACTTTTCAACTGCTCTAATCAATCCCAGATTACCTTCCTGAATGAGGTCAAGAAACAACATTCCCCTTCCAACATATTTTTTTGCAATGCTTACTACAAGCCTCAAATTAGCTTCGACAAGCATTTTTTTAGCTTCCTGATCGCCCGCCTCAATTTTTTTGGCAAGGTTAACCTCTTCATAAGCAGTGAGCAACCTTACTTTTCCGATCTCTTTTAAGTACATTCTAACAGGATCATTGGTAGGAGATTTTACCGTTAGATCCAGCTCTTTAGCTGGAGCTTCTTCATCACTTTTACGAGCCGCACTCTCACCCTCAATAATCTCATCATTTTCATTTATAATTTCTATCCCCAGATTCTGAAGAACATCATAAATATTCTCAATTTGATCTGTAGTAAGATCTATATCTGAAAGAGCTTCAGCTACCTCATCTGCGGTAAGAATGCCATTAGCTTTACCCTTATTAATTAACATCTTTACTTCTTCAAGTTTAAATTCTGATCCTTTTTTCATACTCAATTCACCTCTATATTTAAATCATCCTTAAATTCATTCTTTCTTTCTCTAATTCTATCAGCCTCTGATATAACCTATCGTATTCACAGGTAAGATTATCATCATTAGTAGCGCCCTTATCTATACTCCTCCTGCTTTTTTCATATTCTATCATTTTTTTCCTTATGTCTTCAATCTCTTCCGAGATACGAATTCCTTTAAGATTATTAATTATTTCACATGCTGCAAGGTCATTGTCCCTATCAGCAAACTTTATTTCGCTAAATAATATATTATTATATAACTTTCTTGCTTCTTCATTTACTATTTTTCCTGACGTAATTTTAACAGGAAAGTTTACCTTTTCCCCTGCATTTCTTGTTTTTATTATTTCGTCTCTTATTATTGAATACAACTCTCTCGTATCATCAAATTTAAAATAACCAGGCCCAAGATCCAGTAGCTCATCGACCTTTGTGCTGAGACCATTTATTATTAAGCTCAGTGCTTCTGTCTCAACTTTTTTTAGAGGAATAATAGTTTCACTAACCGGTCCTTTTTCACCGTTTCCATATCCCCTGATACCATATCTTCTGACGGTCTCATTTTTATATTTTTTCTTAAGCATTTCTTCAAAAAGCAGGCTTTCCTTCAGATTTAATTTCTGAGCTACTTTTTTTATACACTCTTCCTGTATAATTCCCGAGGAAAAGGAGGATATAAATCTCAACAGATGATCGCTCGCTTTTAGCTTGCCATCAAGGCTGCCTGTATTATACTTATTAGCAATCATATCAATAGTAAAATCAATAATACCGGGTGCTTCTTTAACTTTCTTAAGAAAAGCCTCTTTCCCTTTCTTAAATATAAAATCAGCAGGGTCGTAACCTTCTTCAAGTACCACAACTCTTATGTTTAAATTATTCTCATAAAATAAATCGAGCCTGTCATTATATTCTCTTAATCTTTCAATTCCCTTAAGCGAAGCGTTTATTCCTGCCTCATCACTATCAAAAACAAGTACAATATTTTTCGTAAACCTACCGATAAGTTTTATCTGATCTGAAGTAAGAGCTGTGCCGAGGCTTGCAACTACATTCCTGATTCCCTCCTGATGCAGAGCCATCACATCGGTGTAACCCTCAACAATAAGCACTTCATCTTTTTCAACAATATGATTTTTAGCCTGAAATATCCTGTATATATTCTTACTCTTTGAATAAAGTTTTGTTTCTGGAGTATTTATGTATTTTGCTTTCTGGTCCCCGGTTTTACTTTTTACAGAAATAATTCTTCCGCCAAAAGCAACTACTTTTCCAACTATGTCTTCAATTGGAAACATTATTCTTCCTCTGAAGCGGTCATATATTCCAATGCCACCCTTTGAACTTTCAATAGCCAGACCACACTGTACAATCTCACTGGCTTTATAACCTCTTTTTAGAGCGAACTTTGAAAAATTATCCCAGCTATCCAGGCTGTATCCAATCTCAAATTTTCTTAATGTATCTTCTTTAAAACCCCTGTTTTTTAAATAATTTAATGAAGGCTGACCTTTTTTGCTGTTAAAAAGAATGAAATTATAATATTTTTTAGCCAGTTCATTTAACTCTACCAGCCTGTTTTTCTGCATTGAAGATTCCTGTGAGCCAGTGTAGTTATACTTTAAATTATAACCAACCCTTTTTGCGAGAAATTCCACAGCTTCTGCAAACTCCATATTTTCAATCTTCTCAACAAAGGTTATTACATCACCACCTTCTCCACACCCAAAACAGTGGTAAAGTTGCTTTGAAGTATCAACAGTAAAAGAAGGAGTTTTTTCTTTATGAAATGGACACAGACCTGTATAATTTTTACCTGTTTTTTTTAATTTTACATAACCCGATACCACACTATAAATATCAGCCCTGGATTTTAGTTCTTCTACCTCGCCCTCTTTTAAACTTCTAGTCATTTACTCTTCCGGAGTTAAAAATATACTAAATATGATAATATAAGCATTTTAACTTATTCTACCATTAATATATTTTTTTATAACGGTATATATCCCTAAATTTTGGAAATTTTTTACTATACCTTTATTTTTCTTCCTCTAAAGCAGCATGAGCGGCAGCAAGCCTGGCAACCGGGACCCTGTATGGCGAACAGCTGACATAATCCATTCCTACCTTATGGCAAAATTTAACTGAATCGGGGTCTCCACCATGTTCTCCACATATACCAATTTTTAAATTTTGCCTTGTTTTTCTGCCTCTTTCCACACCCATCTTAATCAACTCTCCAACTCCATCTATATCAATCGTAGCAAACGGGTCTTTTTCAAGTATTCCATTTTCCAGATATACAGGAAGAAATTTATTGGCATCGTCTCTAGAGAAACCAAATGTCATCTGAGTTAAATCATTTGTTCCAAAGCTAAAAAATTCTGCTTCCTGTGCTATTTCATCAGCAGTAATGCACGCTCTGGGAATTTCAACCATTGTTCCTACTTTATAACCAAACTTGATGCCTTTTTCCTTCATTATTTTTCTGGCTACATTAACAATCTGTTCCTTCAAAATTTTAGCTTCATTTACGATTCCAACTACAGGAATCATCACTTCTGGTTTAATCTTATACCCTTCAAGAGTAAGTTCAGCCGCAGCTTCGAATATTGCCCTGACCTGCATTTCAAGAACTTCTGGATATGTTATTGAAACCCTGCACCCTCTGTGTCCGAGCATTGGATTCATTTCATGAAGAGCATTAATTGTTGCTTTAAGCTCATCAAATCCAATACCAAGCTCTTCTGATATTTCTTTAATATCTTCTTCTTCATTTGGTAGAAATTCATGAAGAGGTGGATCAAGAAGTCTTATGGTTACAGGAAGATTATTCATTACCTTAAATATTTCTATAAAATCTTTCTTCTGGATCGGAAGAAGTTGCGACAGTGCTTTTTCTCTTCCTTCTCTGGTACCTGCTACAATCATTTTCCTCATAGCTTTTATTCTGTCAGCTTCAAAAAACATATGTTCTGTCCTGCATAAGCCTATGCCTTCTGCTCCAAAATTAAGGGCAACTTTAGCATCATTTGGCGTGTCTGCATTTGCTCTTACTCCGATAGTCCTGAATTTATCAACCCATCCCATAAATTTCTTAAAATCTTCTCCTATCACAGGGTCAACTACAGGAATTTTACCTCTAAAAACTTCCCCTGTTGAGCCATCAAGAGTAATCCAGTCTCCTTTGTTTATCCTTTTTCCATTTACTTCAAAATATTGTTTACTTTCATACACTTTTATGCTTTCTGCTCCGGCAACACAGCATTTACCCATACCCCTGGCGACTACTGCAGCATGAGAGGTCATTCCACCCCTTGCTGTCAGAATGCCCTGTGCTACTGCCATACCCTGAATATCTTCCGGGGACGTTTCTGTTCTAACAAGAATCACTTTATCTTTTTTAGCTTCTTCTACAGCTGTATCAGCATCAAAAACAACCCTGCCAAGAGCTGCGCCGGGGGATGCAGGGAGTCCCTTTGTGAGAAGTTCTGCCTTTTCTTTCGCTTTTTCATCAAGTTGTTTATGTAGTAGCTGGTCAAGCATTTGGGGCTCAACTCTTTTTACAGCAGTTTTTATATCTATATACTTTTGTTTAACCATATCAACCGCTATTTTTAATGCAGCAGCCGCAGTCCTTTTACCGGTTCTGGTCTGGAGAATGTATAGTTTACCTTCCTGAATTGTAAATTCAATATCCTGCATATCCCTGTAGTGCTCTTCCAGTTTTCTTCTAATATCAAGCAGTTGTTTATAAATTTCAGGCATTTCCTCTTTTAATTTTGATATGGGCTGTGGAGTTCTTATCCCTGCAACCACATCTTCACCCTGAGCATTCATTAAATACTCTCCATAAAATTCGTCTTCTCCTGTTGCCGGATTTCTTGTAAAAGCAACTCCCGTTCCTGAGTTTTCTCCCATATTTCCAAAAACCATTGCCTGCACATTAACAGCAGTTCCAATATCATGTGGGATACCGTGAAGATTCCTATAAGAAATTGCTCTTTTATTATTCCACGAACCAAAGACAGCATCTATAGCCATTCTGAGCTGTACCATTGGATCCTGTGGAAAATCTTTCCTTTTCGCTTTTTTTATAATTTTCTTATAATCTTCTACCAGTTCCTTTAAATCCTGCGCATCCAGTTCAGTATCAAATTTAACTCCTTTTTTATCTTTTTTTGCCTGAAGAGTTTTTTCAAACTCATCATGCTCAACACCCATCACTACGTCACCAAACATTTGTATAAGCCTTCTGTATGAATCCCAGCAAAATCTCTCATTATTTGTTTTTCTAATCAGACCAACTATAGTTTTATCATTTAAACCAAGATTTAATATTGTATCCATCATACCGGGCATTGAAACAGCTGCCCCGGACCTTACAGAAACCAGAAGAGGGTTTTGCTCATCACCAAATATCATACCCATCTTTTTTTCCAGTTTTTTCAAATTTTCTTCAATCTGTTCATCAAGCCCTTCAGGATACTTCCTTCCCAGTTTATAATAAAGGTTGCAAACTTCAGTGGTTATTATAAAACCGCTGGGCACCGGCAGCCCAATCCTCGTCATCTCAGCCAGATTGGCACCTTTGCTGCCAAGGAGCTCTTTCATTTCTTTGCTACCTTCGTCAAAAAAATAGACATATTTTTTCGAATTTTTAGAAGCCATCTTATTAATCACCCTCTTATTTTAATAATGCTAATTTAATAAATCTAATAATAAATTTTGTAATTACTTAAATATCTTATAATTTCTGCAAAAAAACAAATTGTAATATATTAACAAAAAAATATAAAAAAAATAAGGGTATTTGATAATAAATAAGAAAAATTTTATATTTTCATATCCTGGCTGACCGACCAGTCTATATATTGATTATCTATTTTTACGCAATTATTATTATTTCAGTCACCTGATCAGGGTTACCTGTCCCAATTGCCTGCATAAATCATCTACCCGGATTATCTGTATTTCTATCTTGATTATCACTACGATTACTGTTGACAACTAGTTTTGAAAAATCTGCAAATATCATGTAAAGGTCAACTGTTTTTCCTACCAGATTTATCCTGTTAGACCTTATTTTAATATCCTTATCCATAATAAGAACTTTATCGAAGAATGAATCCACTGTGTCACCCAGTTTATAAAGTTCTTCAAGGATCTGTCTGTAATCTTTACTGCTAATAAGATTTTTTATTAAAGTTTCCTTTTTGCTGATAGACATGAATAATTCTTTTTCAAGCTCTTCTACAAACAATCCAGGATTTACCTCGCCTCGTTCTTTTTTACTTATTATATTTTTACACCTTACCATTGGAAGTATTATTCTTCTAATGTCTGCCTCATTAATAAATTCTTCCAGTGTATTATACCTTAAGTCAATATCAAAAATAGAATCACACCCGGAACTAAGAACTGAATCAAGAATGTCAGTCCTCCTTCCATCTTTCTCAATCATAAACCTGTACCTTGTTATAATGAAATTAAAAATCTCTTCCCTGATTTCAGAACCCGGCCTGTGTTTAAAACCAGGATATCCTGAAAATAGTTCCACACTATAATCTATCACATCGCTCAGATTAAAATCATATTTACCTTTAAGTATTGAAAGGACAATACCCTGAGCTTTTCTCCTCAGTGCAAAAGGGTCCTCAGAACCACTTGGTATCTTTCCTGCCCCAAACATTCCTGTTATTGTATCAATTTTATCGGCAATAGATAATATTAGCCCTATATCATTTGAGGGCAGGATGTCTCCAGCAAATCTTGGAAGATAATGTTCAAATATTGCATCAGACACACTGGCCTTTTCACCTCTTTCAAGAGCATACTGTCTTCCTACAATTCCCTGAAGGTCCGGAAATTCTACTACCATGTTTGTAACAAGGTCACACTTACATAGGGTGCTGGCTTTCCTGAGGTCTTTATAGAAATCGCTATCTTTATCATAGAAACTATTATTCTCGACTCTGATAGCTTCGATACTTTCTTTTTCGTCTTCTCTTTTACCATTCTCTATCCTACCACTTGCTATTGTACCACTCTCTTTTAACAAACCTGCAATATACACGCTTATTTTTTCCAGCCTTACAGCTTTATCATACATACTTCCCAGACCCGAAAAGAAAATGACACCTTTTAATTTATCGATCCAGTAAGC
This sequence comes from Actinomycetota bacterium, assembly GCA_028697935.1. Taxonomy (GTDB): domain Bacteria; phylum Actinomycetota; class Humimicrobiia; order Humimicrobiales; family Humimicrobiaceae; genus JAQVEM01. Next base: position 1,744 of record JAQVEM010000039.1, on the reverse strand, counting down.
AAAATCATGTTTTCTATCCGCCTCATAAAAATATGCTGCATCACTTAATCTTGCCCTCAGTACCCTCTCGTTTCCTTTCCTTACATCTCCTTTATCCTTCACACCATTCTGAACAATTATAAAGTAGTTACTCACATTTCCCGAGCTATCAAGTACGGCAAAATATTTCTGGTGGTGCTGTATTGCCTCTATAAGTAGTTCTTTTGGAATATAAAGAAATCTATCCGGAAAACTACCGGTTATAACATTTGGTATTTCAACCAGATTAGCTACATCTTCCAGTAATTTTTTATCAAGAACAACCCTGAGCTTACCTTTCCATACCTCATCTTCCAGGTTTTTTATCTGATTTAATATTAATTCTTTTCTTTTTGAACCATCAACTATTACTTTACCCTTATCCTCAACTATCATGAAATATTTTCTGCTGTCTTTTATAACTATAGGATCGGGGCTAATTGTCCTATGGCCATATGTAACATTTGTAGAATTTAAATTCGCGATGTTAAAATCTACTACTTTATTATTATAGAGAGCGAGAATCCACCTGATGGGACGAACAAACTTTATATCATAATCCGCCCATGTCATCTGTTTACTGAAAGTTAATGAAAGTATTGAATCCTTCAGTATTTCAGGAATAATATCCTGTGTTTTCTTACCTTCTTCTGTAATCCTTTTACCAAGGTACAAACCCTTGCCTTCAACCTCTATTTTTTCAAGTTCATCTATTTTAATACCGAGGCTTTTTGCAAAACCCAGCGCGGCATCTGTGGGCTCTCCTTTTTTGTTCAGAGCAATTCCCACAGGTGGACCGGTAACTATCTTTACTTCAGGCTTTTGTTTTTCATCCAGATCTTCTACTACTCCGACAAGCCTTCTGGGTGAGCAGTAAGTCCTGACGATTCCAAATTCCAGTCTGTTTTCTTTTAATTTATTTTCAAGAACCTTTTTTAATCCCTTAATTCCTTCTTCTACGCATGAAGGGGGAAACTCTTCGGTTCCGATTTCCAGCAGTAATTCTTTTCCTTTTTTCATTTCATTTTCACATCATTCATAACATATACATGCTCAAATAAAGCCTGAAATTTAAAATTAAAATAAATTATCTCTTTTAAATTATCCCTTTAAAATTATTTCTTATTAATCATTTCTTTTTAAGCAGGGGGTAGCCAAGCTCTTTTCTCTGTTCAAGGTAGGCAGAGCATAAAATCCTGGCAAGATTTCTCACCCTGGCAATGTATAAAGTTCTCTCTGCCACACTTATTGCTTCCCTGGCATCAAGCAAATTAAAAACATGTGAGCATTTAAGTACATATTCACACCCTACAAAAACAAGTCCCTTTTCCATAACCTTATGGAATTCCTTCTCATATTTTTCAAATAAGTCAAGGAGCATTTCAACTGTTGCTACTTCAAAGTTATATAATGACCACTGTTTTTCCGATTCAAGATGTATATCTCCATAACTTATATCATCTGACCATTTAAGTTCCCAGAAACTGTCCTTATCCTGGAGATACATTGCAACACGTTCAAGACCATAGGTAATTTCAGCAGAAACGGGTTTGAGCGTCAGACCTCCCATTTGTTGAAAATAGGTAAACTGTGTTATTTCCATCCCATCTGCCCATACTTCCCAACCGAGGCCCGCAGCTCCTATAGTCGGGGATTGCCAGTCATCTTCAACAAAACGTATATCATGCAGCTTTAAATTAATTCCAAGACTTTCAAGAGAGCCAAG
>JAQVEM010000202.1 GCA_028697935.1 Actinomycetota bacterium | reverse complement strand
ATATATCCTGATAATAAATTAACTGATGGAGGGCTTGTAACTTTTAAAGAAGATGCAGAAAAAGTAATAAAACTATTTAAAGAAAAAAATATTCAGGGGTTAATTATAGGAACAATGACTTTTGGTGAGGAGATGCCCAATCTTTTAATAGCGGAAGCTTTTAGCGATATTCCAATTCAGGTTTTTGGGACAAAAGAGGGACCATTTACCGAGGACGGAAATAGAAAATCAGATTCATTTTGTGGCACAATATCCACAGCATCAGGGCTGGTAAGAAGAAAAATCAAATTTGATTTTTCGGGAATTTATTTTCCGGAACAAGAGGAATTTATATATGAAGTTAAAAAATTCACCAGAGTGGTAAATGCAATTGCCGGCTTTAAAGGTATGAATATAGGTTTAATTGGCCCGAGGCCTGCTCCTTTTGAAACATGTGCAATAAATGAGGTTAACCTTATAGAAAAATTCAGGATAAAGGTTATACCTTACTCGCTTTTGAAGGTAAAGGCTGATATGGAGAATGTTTTAGAAAGTGATATAAAAGAAATAACAGCTGAGATAGAAAAGCTTTATGATTGTGAGCTTGTGGATAGCAAAACAATTGCTAAATTTGCAAAATTAGAATATGTTCTCAAAAAATATGCGGCAGAGGAAAACCTTTCCGGCTTTGGAATACAATGCTGGACAGCGATACAGGAAGAAATCGGGCTGTCCCCATGTATCACAATGGGAAGACTCACCGATAGTGGCATAATGTGTGCCTGCGAGGTTGACATATATGGAGCAATTACTATGGTTATACAGCATCTTTTAACCGCCGGGCAGAGCGCACCGCATTTTGTTGATTGGACCATACAAAATCAGGAAAATGAAAATGTCTTTCTTGCATGGCATTGTGGCAATGCGCCGGTAAGCCTGAGGTGCAGCACCTGCAGACCAAAGATTAATACCCACTCTGTACTTGGCTGGCAGATTGGTTATGATAAAAGTTATGGAACAGCAGAGTTTCAATTAAAAGAGGGGACTTTAACAATAAACAGGCTTGGAGAAGTAGACGGAAAATACAGAATGCTTTCGACGACAGGCAAAGCAATACCCGACAGCAGAGTGCTGAGAGGCTCATGGAAATGGGTTGAAGTAAAAGACTTGAAAAAGCTATACAGAACTGTTATAGAAGAAGGTTTTGTACATCATGCCAGTATAATTTATGATGACCTCAGAAAAGAAATGAATTTATTCTGTAAATTTGCTGGTATAGATATTATAGAGGTCTAATATATAACTATAAGATTTATAAGCTATTATAGTAGTAAAAGAAACTGATTGGGTTTGTTATCTGGTGATTTTTTTATTATCTGATGTATGATAATTATTAATGTATAATAATTGCTGATAATAAATTGTATATATATGATTAACGGATGAGATGTTTTAACTAATTAATATAATATTAATTATGGTTTACAGAGATAAAGAGAATAATATTTCTTTAAGGGAAATAAATAAAAAGAACATACTAAAAATAGTTATAGATATGGGTCCAATCTCACGTATTGGGATATCCAGAGAACTAAAAATAAGCCGTCCCACTACTTCTGCTTACATAGCCGAATTGATTGAAGACGGCCTTATAGAAGAAATCGGCAAAAGTGACTCCACTTCCGCTGGTGGTAAAAAAGCAGTACTTCTTCAGTTTAATAACAGAGCAGGCTATATACTGGGAGCTATGATAGGTGTTAGGAATATCAGAGTTGCTTTAACTGATCTGGGCTCAAATATAATTGAAATAGTAAAGGTTCCAACCGAAGAATGGCTTGGTCCGGATGCTGTTATTAGTAAACTTGTAGATAGCTTAAAAAGTGTTATTAAAAAATCCAGAATTGACAAAGAAAAAATAATAGGAATCGGGATTGGTGCTACCGGTATTATTGACAGTAAAGAAGGACTCGTTATTTTCTCTCCAAACCTGAGTGGATGGGAAAATATAAGATTAAAGGAGATAATTGAAGAAAAAATCGGAATCCCGACTTTTATTGAAAATGAATGCAGGGTCCAGGCAATTGCAGAGAAAAAATTTGGTCTTGCCAGAGATGTCAGAGATTTTGTCTGTGTTGAAACAGGAACAGGTATAGGCACCGGTGTTTTTGTGGACAATAAGCTTTTGGTTGGTAATAAAGGAATGGCAGGAGAAGTAGGACATCTAATAACAAATCTTGCTGGAAACAGAGTGTGCCATTGCGGAAACGTGGGGTGTCTTGAAACTCTATGTTCTACCACATCCCTTCTTGAGGATATTGAAAATGATATTAAAAAAAGCGGTAAGTCTTCTGACTATAATAAAAATGGTTTAGAACTGGAAGACCTGTTTGCCCTTTACAGTGAAGGTGATGAGATAGTTACAAGAAATGTGGATAATAATGCAGAATATCTGGGTATAGGTATTTCAAATACAATTAAAATGTTTAGTCCTGAACTTGTTATTATTCATGGTGAAGTTATTAAATTTGGTGAGAGATATTTAAGTAGAGTTAAAGAATCAGTTTCAAAAAATACATTTCCAAAAGTTAAGAGTGATTATGATATCAGATTTT
>JAQVEM010000201.1 GCA_028697935.1 Actinomycetota bacterium | reverse complement strand
CTCGCAAAATTATTTTTTTCTTTATTTTCCCCAATCTGGCTTATGTTAACATAGTTTTCCAGCTGACAGGCGTATTTTAATAAACCAACTCCTGTCGAATAAATTGGGTTATTTATAACTTCTGATGGTCCATCTATGTCATATGGTGCTCCCAGCCTCACTGGCATGTTAAATATTGAGCTTGCCAGCGGAGCTATCCCTTTAAGAAGAGATGTCCCTCCAGTTATTACAATTCCACATGGGATTCTACGTATAAAATCATAACCTTCAATTTTTTCTTTGACTAAATTCAACAGTTCTTTAACTCTGCAATTTACAATATTATATAACCTTATATTTAAGGTTGTCCTATTACTGTCTATTTTTATGTCACCTATGTTTATCCTGTTTAAAGTATCATAAAAATCATAATCAACATTGGCAAACTTCTTTTTAATTTCTTCTGCCTTCGAAAAAGGGATATTAAGGCCAATTGATATATCATTTGTTATTAAATCTCCCCCTACCGGTAGGCTGTAGGTAAATACCATCTTTTTATTTTTATATACAGCAACATCGGTTGTCCCTCCACCAATATCCAGAAGCATCACTCCACTATCTTTTTCTTCTGGAGTAAGGACTGCTTCACTTGAAGCAAGAGCCTCAACAATTATATCTCTGATTCCTATTTTAGCGGCTTTTACACTATTAACTATGTTATTAATTAAGGATGTTGTCCCATAAATTGCCAGTAATTCCACAGCTAACTTCCCGGCCGATAAACCTATAGGATCGACTATTCCTTTTTCTCCATCTACAATAAACTGCTTTATTAAAGTATGTATAATTTCATGCTCCGGAGATATACTTATCCGGTTTGCCATTGAAATAAGTCTGTCAACATCTGATTTTCTTATTATATTATTGGGCGAATTGATATCTATTTCAAATAAGTTACTCATAAAAGAAATATGTTTGCCTGTAACTCCTATATAAGCACTATCAACAAATGCCCTGGTAGACTTTTCTGCCATCTCTATAGATTCAAGTATAGACGCCGAAGCTTCATCCATATCTATAACCAATCCCTTTTTAATACCTTTTGAGCCTGAAATTCCAGAACCTTTTATTCTCAATAAATTGTTTTTATCTACCGCTCCTATTAAAGTTATTACTTTGGTAGTTCCTATATCGATTCCTACAATATTCTCATCCTTTGCTGGCAACCATACCTCCACTTCCTTAATTTATCACAGGATTATCAGAAATTCTTAAATCAATTATACTACAATTTGATTGTCCTTTTAGTAATTCTTTAAGGATTTCTACTTTTTTCGAGATATCACTACTGTCACCAAAAATAATTTCCCTCCCATTGACAGTATAGAAAATTATATCCCCTGAAATATTATCATCCAGCCTGGCTTCTTTAATCAAATTTTTAAGATCGCTATCAAAAAAGTCATAAATTTCAGCACAACTCAGTACATTTTTCTTTGCTATTTTCTCACCTACATTAATACTATGACTAACCGCATTTTTTACCAGAATTAAGTCTTTATATTCATCCAGACTTCCTCTATCAATCTTATCAAGCACCACACCTTCATCATCTATAAGAAAATAGTTTCCCATATATACTATTTTAAGGTATGGCTCTCTTTCAGTTATTTTTATCACAATTTTATCAGGGAAAACTTTACTTAATTCTGTTTTTTTTATCCAGCTTAGTTCTTTAGTTAATCCATCCTCTATTTTTTTCTTATTAACTTCAAATATATTAATGCCTGTTAGGTCCTGTACAAAAGTTTTAATTTCTTCATCCTTATAGTGTTTATTACCCTGTATATCTATACTTTTAATCTTAAAATAATCACTATTATAAAAGTAATTAAGACCCCATATTGATAAAGCAAAAAAAATGATTATAAGGACTAGCTTAAGAAAATCCAGTATTCTTCTTCCGATAATTTTTTTTCTTCTTCTGGCTATAATATAATTATCGCTCTTTTTAATTTTATCACCCAAATTAAATTTTTAAACTTGCCAGATCTAATATGATTTCGACAAGGAGGTCAAAATTAATACCTGCAGCTTTTGCTGCCTTTGGCACAAGACTTGTTTCAGTCATTCCGGGCATCGTATTTAATTCAAAAACATATACATCGTTATTATTATCCAGAATAAAATCAACTCTTGAAATACTCTTACATTGTAACGCTTTATGACATTTAACTGCTGTTTCTAATATATACCCGGTCAACTTATCATCCAGCTCAGCTGGAACCACATATTCAGTCATGCCACTTGTATATTTCGCCTCATAGTCATAGAAACCACTTTTAGGTTTTATTTCAATAACAGGCAGGGCAATCGGTTCATTTCCTATAATGCTTACAGTTAATTCCCTTCCCTTTATATATTTTTCAATTAAAATCGCAGTATCATATTTTAAGGCTTCAGTAATTGCACTCTCCAGCCCGTCATCATTATAAACTATGCTTACACCTATTGTTGAACCTTCTGTGTTCGGTTTAACTATTACAGGATATCCGGTTTTTTTATTCAAAAGTTTTTTTAACTCTGATAGCTCTAATCCATTTTTAAATTCTATTTC
>JAQVEM010000200.1 GCA_028697935.1 Actinomycetota bacterium | reverse complement strand
AATTCAGAGGAGATGGGTTTATAAATTATGGACTTGGAAATCTTTTCTATAATATGAGGGATATACCCGGGTTAAAGCAGGGGATTATCGCAAAGCATATTTTTTATAATGGCAGGCATATAAATACTGTTATGATAACCACGATGCTTGAAGATTTAAGCCAGCCGAGGCTTACTACTCCCTCGGAAAGGGAAGAACTCCTCAATTCAGTTTTTGCTGGAAGCGTTAGATAAATAAAATAAGTAAGACAATAAAAGCATTGGCTGGATTCCAGGTGAATATTTTCTTATTTTAAGAAGATATTTCTCTTTTTAACATCAAAAGTTTATAAAAATAAATTATAAACCCAGCTCCTCGCTTATATCCTGCATTGATTTCAGGACTATTTCAATAAAATCATGCAGGGGAATACCAAGTTTTTTTTCACATAGAGCAATGTCTTCTCTGCGGGTTCCTGCGGCAAAAGATTTTTCTTTAAATTTTTTCATTACAAACTCCGGGGTTACAGAAGCTAATTTCTTATCAGGCCTTACAAGAGTACAGGCAACAATTAGTCCGGTAAGGCTGTCGCCACAAAATAAAGACCAGTCCATTGGGCTATCTGGCTCTACACCGGTAGAATGCCAGTTGTGTGCTGCCATTGCATGTGCAACATCTTCGGGTATTTCAAAGCCCTTCTCTCTTAGAATTTTTGTTATTTCGATGCCCTGTCTTTCTTCGGAAACGCTATCATTGTAATCGGCATCATGCAGGAGTCCGGCCATTGCCCATTCTTCTTCATTCCCCCCGGATTTTTTTGCCAGCTCCCTCATCATTGCTTCTGTTGCAAGCAGGTGTTTAATGGTGTTCTTATTTGAAATTTGTTGATTTAAAAAGTTTAAAGCCTGTGTCCTGTCAATCATTTTTGCTTATCTTATTTTAATCTCTGCATATTATCTCTGTATATTTATGCTGAATTTTCTTATTTAAAATTTTATTTAATCCTGTTCCTTTTGCAGATTAAAGTCTTTCTCTCCAAAAACAATAGCTGAAAAAATGTAAATTTCTGTTCCGCTCTCCAGGTAGCAGTTTTTGTTAAGTCCTGCTTTGTAACAGGTTTGTTCGAGGAATTGGGTTCTATCCCACCCATATTCTGTTGCAACCTGTGGTAAAAGTAAACCCTGATAAAAACCTTTCCTTATAAACAATCCATGTTTTCCTACTTCTATCTCTTCAGGGTCTTCTATTCTTTTTAAAGGTGAAAGGACAGAGATTTCAATGTCAACTCTGTCGAGTTCCTGAGGAGTAAGCGGGTAAAAACGTGGATCTCTAAGGGCTGATTCAACTGCCATATTTCTAACTGTTTTCCATAGCGGAGTATCAGAAACTATATTACCTATGCAGCCTCTCAAATTTCCATCAATGTGAAGGGTGACAAAAGCACCGCACTTCTTATTTAAAACTTCATCATCTATTCTGTATTCAAGAGGAGGCCTGCTATAAACTGCTCTGGTAATTGAATCTCTTGCTATTTTTAAAAGTATTTTTTTGTGCTCATCGCTGAGTTCAATATCCCACATATCAAATATTAAATATTAATTATTCTTTATAAAAGGCAGCTGACATATAGCCCACAACAGCACTTGTGTCCCCGGTAACATCTCCCGAATTTTTATAATCAAGAACTTTTGAGCTATCTGCTCCCAGTAGTTTTGAAGCAATCATTGCAGAAATTACAGGACCACCGCCACACATTTCTAACTGGCCGCCAATAAACCCGGCTTTTAAACCATTAATATCAAAACTATCAACCAGTTCAATTACTTTACTATCTAAAGCTACTGCAGTTTCATATGGATAGTAATGTGATAAATCTGTGCTTGCAATAATTAAAATTTTATCTTTTTTAAAGAGGGTTCCTATTGCTTCTCCAAGCTCGTTTATGTTCTGGCTACTTTGCTGCCCTATCACGACAGGGACTATTTTTATATCTTTAAACAAAACCTGCAGGAATGGAAGCTGGACCTCGAGGCTGTGTTCATTTAAATGACCGTGGTAGGATAATTTTATATAAGGACTTTCGCTGGCGAGTAATTGTGCTCTTTGTGTATCAACCTCTACTAATCCAAGCGGTGTTCTATAAGCATCTCCATCAAATACTGAAATAAAATTAAAATATTCTGAGTGAGATGGTGCTATGATAATAATGCTGTCATATTCCATGCCGGATATCTGCTTATATGAATGTGCAGCAACCTGGCCGGAATATATATATCCTGCATGGGGGCACACAATTGATATTATGTTGTTTATATTCTGCAACCTTGCACTGGCTAAAAATCTTTCTATCATCCTGCGTAGCTCTTCCGGATTCCCGGGATAAAAACTACCTGCTGCCACAGGCTCTCTTACATTCTTACCCGGTATCATTAAATAATCACCTCATAATTATTTTTTTAAAAAGAATCTTAAAACTATATTTAAAATTACTGTAATAATTATACTTATAATTATGCACGTTGTTATAGGAAAATAAAAGCTAAAGTTTTCCTTTTTTATGGTTATATCTCCCGGTAACTTTCCGGCAAAGGGGATTCTGGAAAACAACCACAGCAGTCCCCCCAGA
>JAQVEM010000038.1 GCA_028697935.1 Actinomycetota bacterium | reverse complement strand
CAACACACACAACTTTCCCAAAGTTTTTAATTTCAGAGGGTTTACCCAGTGGACCCACTACATCAAGTATCTCATCCCCTTCGCTTAAGTGCGACAGCATGAATGTGGTTTTTCCCACTCTCTGTGAGACCAGCATAACAAGCCCATTTTTATGGTCATAACCTGCTATAGTTAAAGGAATCCTCTCTCCTTCTTCATTTATTCTTATAACTACAAACTGGCCTGCTCTGGCTTTATCCGCTATCAGAGGCGCATCAATATAAAATCTGTCTATATCTTTTGCTAGATTTTCTTTTTTTACTATTTTATACAAATTTTTTCCACTCTCTATATTTTTATAAACGATTAAAATAAATGATTCTTATTTTATCTATATTATTCAAAAGATAAAAAAATCTGATTCCTAAGACCTTATTTTTTTCCTATATATTTTTCCAGTCCGGCTGCAATTTTTCCAATTGATTCCCTGAACTCAGGGTCCACATCAAATGGCGAAGTAGAACCCAGATCCGACTCCCTGACCTTTTCACTATAGGGAAGCTTGCCGAGAATTACAAAATCCTCGAGCTTTTCCTTTACTAATTTCTCTTCACTATCTGTTTTTAATTTATTTATTACTACAAATAGTTTTTCAATTCCAATATCATGAGACATTTCTCTAATTTTCAATGCAGTCTGAATACTTTTGAGCCCGGGCTCGACTACAATAATAAGGGCATCCATATTTTCGCATGTTCCTCTGCCGAGGTGTTCAATCCCCGCTTCCATATCCATGATTACAATTTCCTGGCTCCGGACTACAAGATATCTGAAAAGGCTTTTTAAAAAAACATTCTCAGGACAGTAGCACCCACTGCCACCGGCTTTTATTGTTCCTGCAACCAGCAACCTCACACCATCGATATCCATTCCAAATTTTTGAGGAATATCATCCACTTCCGGGTTTAACTTAAAGAATGTACCATATTCACCGGGTCTGGCACCGGTTCTTTCTTCAATTAACTCCTTCATTTCTATAAGGGGAGTGATTTTTAGCGCTGTTTTATAATCAACCCCCAGCGCCGAGGCCAGGTTCGCATCAGGGTCAGCATCAACTGCAATAACCTTATAATTCTTATTAGCATAATATCTTGCAAGGCATGCAGCCAGTGTTGTTTTGCCGGTCCCACCCTTACCTGATATCGCAATTTTCATTTTTTTAACAAATAACCTTTTTTAATTAAATACTTATCTATTTAAATATAACTTATTAAAGATATCCGATAACTGTAATTATAACTGTATTAATACAATTGTATCATTTAAAATGTTTGCTTAAATAATTTGATTAAATCATTACCATTTTCCACTGGCACCGCCTCCACCGGAAGAACCTCCGCCAAAACCTCCAAAACCTCCACCGGATGACCTTCCTCCTCCCATTCCTCTGCCACCACCCCTGTAAGATGAATACCTGGTTCTTCTTGGTATAATTACTTCTTTAGTGTCATTATAGCCACAATTTAAACAAGTCCTCTTTACAAGCTGTCTCCCGGCTTCAGTATATGTAGCAGTTTTTAGTATAGTTGAAATTGTTCTTAGTTTAAATCTTCTGCATTTCGGGCATTTTCTTTGAAATAATTTCGTAACTGGTATTATTATAAATGCTATAATAACTATTACAGATATAAACAGGAAAAATATTATTGTTTCGGTTCCGGAATCGATAGAACTACCCTCTGATAATTCTTTTTCAATAGTTAACGGGGCGATTCCTTCTGAAGAGCTTAAAGGCGCCATACCTTTATCTGTATAAATCTGGTCAGCAATAGCAATAATTGTATTATATAAACCATAATAGAAATTGCCTTTTACAAGTTCCGGTATAAGTATCTCATCTCGAATTCTACCGGCTTCCAGGTCCGTAATAACTCCTTCAAGACCATAACCTACTTCTATTCTTAAAGGCCTGTTGCCCTGTTCTCCCTCAGTGCCTATTAAAATAAGAATACCATTATCCTCTTTTTCTTTTCCTATTCCCCACTTTTCAAATAATTTGACTGCATACTCTTCTTCAGTAAGCCCCTGTAAATTTTCAACTATAGCTACTGCTATTTCGCATCCTGTCTCTTTCTCAATCCTTGAAGAAAGGGCTTCCAGGCTATCTCTGGAGGCTATATCAAGTTTGCCGGTATAATCATTTATATACCCGGTATAAGATGGCAGGTTTATATCATAAACCTTTTCATTGGAATTGCTGCACCCTGATAATATAATTAAAAAAGACAGAAAAAATAAAAGAAAAATAACCAGGCTTTTCTTTAACTTGAGCATCCTTGATTTAAGCATATTTTGTAACATCACCTGATCTAATTCAACCTAATCTAATTCAAGATCTATTTCTGGAGCTATTTCTGCACCTTCTGCAGCTTCGAAAAACTCTTTTGGTTCAAATCCAAACCAGCCTGCAATTATATTTCTTGGAAACATTCTAATATAAGTATTATAATCCTTAATTGTTTCGTTAAATCTCTGTCTTTCTGTAGCAATCCTGTTCTCTGTGCCTTCAAGCTGGGTCATAAGGTCACGAACATTCTCACTTGCTTTAAGCTCGGGTGTATCTTCTACCACAACCCTTAAATTACCGATAAAAGAATCTATTTCTTTATTCACACTTTCAAGTTCAGCTGGCGTTTCTGCACTATTTATACCTGCTCTCGCTTCTGCAATAGCCTCAAATATATCTTTTTCCATCTGCATATAACCTTTTACACTTTCAGCCAGATTGGGTATTAGATCCAGCCTTCGCTGATAAACATTCTGAACCTGAGCCCAGGCATTTTCGATCTCAATTTCTTTTGCTACCATATTATTCCTGGAATTTATAATATAACCTATAAATATTACAGCAATTACAACTACTATCACAATAACTATTGTAGTTTTACTCCAAAAACTCTTACCACTCATATTTTTTTAGCTCCTTTATTTATGTTTGCAAACTTTGACAACTGCAGGCCTTATTAAAAAGTCATCTATCATATAACCTTTTCGTAAAACTTCAAGTATACGTCCCTCTTCAACCCCTTCAACACTCTCAGTTAAGACAGCATCACAAATTTCAGGGTTAAATTCCTCTCCCACTGGATTAATAACTTTTACATTCTCTTTTTTTAAAAGCTCCATAAGATTATCATAAATCATTTTTACACCTTTATAAAAATCGTCTTCCTGTTTTTCCAATTTTTCTCCAGCTTCAAGAGCTATTTCAAAATTATCGATTACAGGAAGGAGCTTTTCTATTAAGTCTTTATTTGCTCTTTTTATATGTTCAAGGTGCTCTTTTAAAGTTCTCTTTCTGTAATTATCATAGTCTGCCTGTATTCTTTTTATCCTATCTATGTATTCTTCCTCAATTTTTTTACAGTTCTCCAGCTCTTCACGTAAAAGCTCTATTTCTTTTTTTAGTTCTTCCACTTCGAGTTCCTTCTCTATTTTTTCTCCTGTGTCTCCCCTGGCTATTTTTTCCTTAAATTCTTTAGTTCCCATCATCTCTTCTAAATCTTCACCATTACCAGAATTATTTTCTAATTCTTCGTAGTTTTTATTTTTTTTATCTTTCTTGCTCATAGTTAAACACACCACGCTTTCATAGTAAACTAAGTTAAAAAATTAAGATAATTATATAATATGAACGCAATAGCTTTAAAACTTTAAAATCTGCTCCTGCCAATAGCTATTACGTCACCGGTAGAAACTATTTCATCAGTATAGAAATGACCATCACAATCTACAGGCGCAAAATGGAAATGTGCAATAATCTTCTCACCATTTTCAGCTGCAATATTTTGTATTTTAACCTCTATTATTATTTTTTCACCGGGCTTTATCCCCTCAATAGGAGAACCGACTTTTTCTGGTTCTACTAATTTAGTTGTCGAATCAGTTGTGGTAGTTTTTTCCTTATCCCCTGTTGTAAGATCAGTTATAGTCACAGTAGTCTTTACAGTAGTCTTCATAACTCTTTTTAGATTAACGGATCTTTTTTCGGTTAATTCTGTTGTCTTTATAACGGTATCTATTCTTTCACTGATAAATCCATCTCCATCTTCCTTACCGTATTCTTCTCTGTATTCAGTTTTCTCTTCAGTTACAGTATAACCATCAGTTTTTGCCCAGTCTGCGACATAGGTCTCGTAAATATCTTCTTCTGAATAATAATATTGACCATTTTCAGGATTCCACAGGTGTACTTCCCAGATAGGAGAAATTTCCTTCTCTTCATCAAAACTCGGGTCCAGTTTTATCCAGACCATAAAAGGTTGTATATTAACAGTTACGTTTCCTGTATTTGTTATTTCAAAAGGCTGATAGTACCATTCCCTTCTACTAATAGTAGAATCTCCTGTAGCCGGTAGCGGCTTAATCTGTATAGAATAAACAGGTTTGGGTATAGCGATCACGTTACTTGATATTGCACGTCCTCCTTTATCCAGAGTCCATAAAGTATAGTAATATGATCTTCCGCTTATTATATTTTTATCAACATAACTCGTTGAACCTATGTTAGAAAACGTTGCAATGACATCATTCTCAGGATACTCCGGATTAGTACATGGATCTTCAACCCTTACAAGCTTATATGAATCAAAATCAGTATCAGCACTTTTAGTCCAGTTTAGATAATTTGCATTTCCTTTACTATAGCCTGTAAGAGTGGAAGGGTAGGGAACATCCAGATTGCTTACCACCTTTACATTTGTAGAAACAGGAGCACTTGTAAATCCGTCCATTGTTTTTGCCCAGACAGCTATCTCATTGTCTCCTGTCTTTAAAATTATATCTGATAGTTCAAAAATGCCATTGTCATCACTTTCTATCTCTCCAACCAGATTATCATTTACCTTAATAAATATACTTGACATAGGCATGTGCTTTCCTTTTATATATACCCCGGGATTATCTTCTACACTATAATACGTACTTCCTATTTCTTTTAAATTTTCGTTATTTTCATATATTTTATATTCAACTTTCTGAGGTATATTTAAATATATAGTAAATTCTGTGGGTAAGCTCTTAGCACCAGATGGCTTTACTGCTATAAGTTTAATAATATTTTTCCCTTCGTTTATTTCCACTCCATTTGAAGTCTCAAAATTCCCATTTGTATCCACTACTACATTGCTCTGGGCCAGTACGCCATTTACATAAACTTCTATAGTATTTCCTTTATCAGCATAACCTTTAATAAAAATTAATTCCCTATCACCACTTCCATATATTATTTCTCCAGATCTGTGCGATAGAACTACAGGTGGGCTTATTAATTTATTTTTTATCTCATCTAATCTCTGGCTGGTAACCTCCTCACCTGTATCTGTCTGTGATTTACTTTTTTTCTGGATTAAATTAACGCTTGCAGGAGAAGCACAGCCGGAAATATATGACAGGACAAATGCCATACAAAACAATAAAATTAAAATTGTTTTTATCTTTCTAATCATATTCTTAAATAAACATTATACCAAATATCATAAATTATTTACAAAAACATTTATTTTTTATATGAAAGTTTTTTCAAATATTATTTTCCACTTATTGCCTTCCTCCATCAGGTAAATATATTTTTTATACTGTTTTATCTTTCCGTTTGTATAGCTAACTTCAAATTCTGCTACTACTTTACTTGTATCATCCTCGTATCCAAGATATATTATCCTTATTATATCAATCTTTTCTACAGTAGAAAGTATTTCACTTAATTCTTCTGCATATTTCCCTCTGCTTATATTATTTTTATCTTTATCAGGCAATAAATTTGTATAAATAAAATCCGGGTCTTTGTTATCCAGAGCATAAAAAAAATCAAGAACTGCCTTTTCGGGTTCTGTCTTAAAAAAATAGGCTATATCAAACTCCCCATCTGATTTTCTGCATGCGGTAAGAATTGTTGATAGAAAAATAACAAAAACCAGCGACAGTGTTATAAAAATCGTTCTTTTAAAACTGTTCTTTATAAAAAGCATCTATTTCTCGACTTTAAAATTCTCCCAATAATTTTATTTGACCCTGATGGTGAAAATGAACAAATTATTCATTAAGGTATTCAAGGATAGCTTCAACTATATTCTCACTTATTCTTTTCTGATAACTGGATTTTTTTAATTTTTCCCTTTCTCTCAAATTTGAGATAAATGCAGGTTCTACAAGCACAGATGTTGGATTTGTCACCTTTAAAATAGCACGATTTGTTCCATGCACTCTGCAATCCAGTACCTTTAAATTACTAACTATTTTATCCTGTATAAGATTTGCAACTCTATACCCTTCTATTGAATATGATTTCAAGCCTTTAAAATAAAAACAGCTGCAGCCATTTGCATTTTTTTCTACAGAATAATTTAAATCTATACTTATAAGTAAATCTGCATTATTTTTATTAATATATTCAACTCTGTCATACAAAAAAACATTCTGTTTTTCACCACTACCAATAGAAACAAACGTCTCAATACCGTTTTGTATCAACATATCTCTACAGTAGTTTACTATACTCCCACATATGTATATTTTTTCATTCAGGTATTCTCCACTACCCTTCATATCTTCAATATTATCACTGTAATCCAGAATAATTCTATTTTCCTGAAGTTTTTTCCCTTCACCGGGATTTTGTATTAAAGGAAAATTAGAGCTCTCCCTTGAAACTATGATTCTTTCAAGATTTTTTAATTTATGAATCGTCTCTTTACCTACTATGCCATCATCTGCAATATTCATGTTTTTCTGGAACTCAACCAGTGCTCTTTGGGTTTTTTCACAGAATATTCCATTTTCATCATATGGATAAAAGCCCAGCGTTTTCAAGCACACCTGAATAACTCTTACATCATCACCTCTGAAAGGTGGATATTTAAGATAGAGCATTCTTTCACCTAATCTACAACCTGCATCTACCAGTTCCTGCCAGGTTTCATCATCCATAACACCTGTTACAAGAAGACCTCTATCCTGCTGAAATTTTCTAATAGCATTCTCGGTTTCAACACCAAATATTCCATCAATTTCAGCTGTCCCGAGCTCATAACCGAGCAGCTTTAATCTCCTCTGAATATCTAAAACCTTCTCTCCTGATGAATTTTTTTCTATTACTTCCATTACATTTATTCTAACTTAAATTAATTTTTAAAAGATATTATTTAAAAGGTATATTAATTTATAATAATTTTTATAGCCTGTGTTCTGTCAGAGATGGGTAATGTTATGTAAAAATTTATCAGCATATACCGCCGCTATTGCTCCATCAGCAACCGAAGTTATAACCTGCCTTAACGGTGTATCTCTGACATCACCTGCTGCAAATATACCTGGCTGTGATGTTTCCATCTGAGAATTTGTTATTATAAAACCTTTATCATTAAGTTCTACTAAATCTTTAACTGGTTCTGAGTTGGGCTTCCAACCTACATATTCAAAGACTGCATCAACTTTAAATTTATATGTTCTGTCTTCTTTTTTATCTCTAATAAAAATTTCTTCCAGTCTATCACTGCCCATAAATTTCTCAATTGTACTACTCCATAAAAAACTTATTTTCTTATTTTTAAATGCCCTGTCCTTTAAGATTTGATCAGCACGAAGTTCGTCTCTTCTGTGAATTATGTATACCTTCTTTGCAAATTTTGTAAGAAAAATTGCTTCTTCAATTGCTGCATTTCCACCACCCACAACTACAACTACTTTATCTTTATATAACGCTCCATCGCAGGTTGCGCAAAATGAAATACCCCTTCCAATAAATTTCTCTTCCCCTTCAACATTTAACCTGTCCGGGTGAGCTCCTGTAGCCATTATTACTGAGCTTGCCCATATGATATCTCTATCACTACGGCACATAAAACTATAAGATTTATTTTTGTTACCATTCTCTTCAGATGGCACATATTCAATAGAATTTACAGGAAAAGAACTTCTTACTTTAATGCCTAACTGTTCGCAATGTTCAATAAGTCTCAGCGCAAGATCATAACCTGATATATTTTCTTTAAATCCGGGATAATTTTCAACAATTTCAGTTTTTATTATCTGACCTCCAGGCATTAGCTTTTCCACAATCTCAAAATCCAGACCAGCTCTTCTTGAATATAATGCTGCACTAAGACCTGCCGGACCTGCACCTATAATAATTAAATCAACTTTTTTGCCGTGTTTCATATTTATATCCTGCATATTAACCTGACACCCTCTTTTCATGGTAAACTTTTTAATAAGATTATAGAAAACGTTAAAAGGTATTTACCATATATCTTTATATTTATCTACGTGTTCATCCATACGATGTAGCACAGGAGCGTTTTATTCTTCTGTGCCTCTTTATATTTATCTACGTGTTCATCCATAAACATATTTTATCTACTATTATAAATATTTAGAATTTAAAATAAATGAATAATTATAAATTATAAGAATCTCCAAAATTTATAAATACATAAATAAGAAGTCGAGAATAAAAGAAGTAGATAAGGAGGAATAATAATACCACAGGCTTTAAATATCATCCGTTATGTTAAATATTTATTCTGGCCTTAATCCTTTCCGGGCTACATCTATGCTGTGCCTATGCCTGTTCCAGCACAACCATATCTAAAAAATTTTATTTCACTAAAACTAATTAAAAGATACCAACCAGGAATTTGCTGCAATTTTTTTTAATATTTTTTTGCAGCTTCTTTTATTCTTTCTTCAAGTTCCTCTTCAGATTTTACTCCAGAAATATCCAGATCCATATCCATTAAAAGTCTTATTGCACTTCTCACGATCATTGTATTTGCTATTTTATGCCCACCTGATTTCTTACATTCAATGCCAAGATTCTCAAGATAAGAAACCATATCCGATGGCATAGTTATAGGAACTCTAAAATAATCCTGCTTTTTTTCTACCATATTCTACCCTCTTACTATAATTGTATTTTATTTTTATTGCATTTTTATGTATATGAGTATATCCATTAAAAAGCAAATTGTCAAATAACTAATAATTAGTATACAAGTAAACGGCAGACAAGTGTACTTTTTTATTATATGCATCTTTTACTCTTATCCTGTATCTTGCTATAAATTGGAGAAAAAAATTATCTTCCGGATAAGTTTTGGTGTATATTATTAATGTATTTTATACTGTCTGGATTAGATGCTCGTCGTAGATGTCTTTTCCGTTTTGGTGTATATTATTAATGTATTTTATATAATATTGAAAGACAATATAATTCAAAAGGTATATTTTAGAGATAAAATTTGAGTACTAAGTTAAAAAATGTTTCTTTTTCACTACCAGAAAACCTGATAAAAATTTCTGTCATAGGTGGTAGTGATATAGATAATGAAATTTATAATCTTGCATATGACGTTGGCAGAGAAATAGCAAAAAGCGGAGCGGTGCTGATCTGTGGAGGTCTGGCAGGAACAATGGAAGCTGCCTGCAAAGGTGCAAAAAAAGAAGGAGGGCTTACGATAGGTATACTCCCTACTATAAATGAAAACGACGCAAATAGGTATGTTGATATAAAAATACCTGCAGGGATAGGTTATGCAAGAAACATGATTGTAGTGCTTTCATCTCATGCAGTTATTGCAGTTGATGGAAGCTCGGGTACCCTTTCAGAAATAGCATACGCACTGACTTTTAAAAAACCGGTAATAGGACTAAAAACATGGGAGCTCCGCCCTTGCCATGGCAACATGCTCCCAGATATAATCAGAGTCCGGACAGCAAAAGAGGCTGTAAACCTTGCTCTAGAAGAAGCTAAAACATATTTAAAAAATTGTTAAACTAAAAACTCTTATTAAAAAACTCTTAATTAAAACTATTTAAACGCCTTAATGAAATTAATCTGCAGATTAGCAAGAGAGGATTTTAAATTTTCTCTCTCCTCAGCACTTACTTCATCCATAATAACCTTAAGCAATGCATCAAACCCATCTATTGCCAGCTTAGCCTGCTCTTTATCTTTATATTTATCATTTACTCCTACCGGAAGCCCCATCTTTTTATAAGCAAAGCTTGATAGAGATATCATCATCTGGGTTATGATATCTTTGGTCGTCAATTTATCAATTTCTTCCTGAAGCTCTTTAATTAATTCTTCTTCACTTTTACCGGTATCCTCTGCTTCTTCTTTGATGAATTCATCTTTTACTTCTTTATCTTCTCCGTTCCCACTGTTTACATCTTTTTCTTGTTTCTTATCTTTTTCTTTAGCCATATATAATCACCCTCCTTATCGCTTTTATACTTTTTATTGCTATTTATTCTCACCTTTCCTGTTCTGACTTATATTTTACCAGCGAATAAACATCATAACCTTCCAGGATTTTACGTGGATTCAGATACTCAAGTTCTATTAAAAAGCAAAATCCTACTACTATCCCACCCATTTTTTCAACAAGCCTTGCTTTAGCTTTTGCCGTACCACCTGTTGCCACAAGGTCATCTACAATTAAAATTCTGTCTCCTTTTTTTATTGCATCAACATGAACCTGCAGAATATTTTTACCATATTCGAGCTCGTATGATATTTCACTTGTCTTACATGGAAGTTTTCCTGGTTTTCTAACTGGTATGAATCCAACACCCAGTTTATAGGCAACGACTGCTCCAAATATAAAACCTCTTGCTTCTGCTCCCAGCACTGCATCTATCTTTTTCCCATTGCAGTATTCAACCATTTTATCAACAGAATACCTGAATGCTTCGCCATCCCTCAGTAGTGTCGTAATATCTCTAAATACCACACCTTTCTGAGGGAAATCAGGAATATTTCTTATCTTCTGTTTTAGGTCCAATTTTTTCTCCTTTTAATAAGTATTTTAGTATTTAAAAAATTATAAAAACACTATCAATCATTAAAATTTTTTAATATCCTCTGTGAGTGAATCTATAAGATAGCTAACATCAATTCGGTCATAACCCAGCTGTGATAAAACCTCTTCTGCTGTGTACTTCTGTCCATAACTCCAGAGCTCTCTTAAAAAAGAGCCTGCCTCTTTCTTTTTATACCAATTATAGCCAAATTTATCATAAATATATACTTTCAGCTGTGATTGGAAAATCCATGCTCTTATATAATCAGCACAGTAAAATCCATCATCCACATCTCT
>JAQVEM010000037.1 GCA_028697935.1 Actinomycetota bacterium | reverse complement strand
CACATGATTGAGCCAGGTCTGTCCATATTATAATGTTATCAAATGTAATTCCTTTTACATTTTCATCATAGCCTTTTACTACCAGACTATCATCCCAGCTTCTTACAAAACAGTTCTGAGCAGTTAAGTTTTTACATGACTGTGTAGTTATGCCATCGCTGTTTGACCTTGCAGAGATTATTTTAACATTATTTATTTTGATATTTTCACATAAATAAGTATTCAGAGTCCACGCTGCCGGGTCAAGGATTGTGATGCCATCTATAGCAACATCTTTGCATTTAAATAAATTAATTGGAACAATCATATCCTCCCATCTGTCATATATGCTACCATCAATAATTCCACGTCCTGTAATCCTGACATTTTCAAGGCTTGAACAATGAATCCACCCGTATACCACGGCTCCTCCTGCAATATATATAGTTTCATTGCTTTTTATACTGATGCTACCTGCATTATGTACACCGGGCCCAAAGTAGTGCACACCTGGCACACCTGGTTCCAGTGGATTTTCTTCAAGGGGATTAGCAAAAAGATGAATTGCCCTGTGTACATCATCATTGATTTCTATTGTGAGCAGGGCAGGTCTATCAAGTTTGAAAGATATCGTATCTCCTCTTATTACAGGTTTAATTCCCAGTGAGAGCGGCCGGATAGTAACAGAGTCTATCTCTTTACCATCTGCTTTGATTTTTACATTGACTGTACCAGAAAAATCAAAATAAGCTACCGGCGTTTTTTCAAGATCTGGATTTCTTAAAAATCTACGGTTAAAATTTACTCTGGTGTCATAAACAAATATCGGTTCACCCTCAACCGTTATACTTATATCAGGGGCACCTTCTATTCCTGATGGTGCAGGATATATAACTACTTTAGTCTTATTTTTACTTATCATGGCATTAAAAAGATAAACATCAGATATTATAATTGCTATTAAAATTATAGATAATAATATAATTATGAAAATAATTAGTTTATTTTTTGATGCCTTTTTAGGTGCTGTAGAAACATTTTCCTCTGTCATATTAAAGCTACCTTCCTTTCTCCTCTACTTTACATTCATAATATTTATCTATATTATTTGAACATTCACATGTACAAATAATTCCGGTTGGATTCAGCTAAATTTAGCTATTAATCCACTTATAACGCCTTGTTGTCCATCCCAATATTATTCACCAGATGCAGCGTTCTATTAATTCGTAAATTCTATTTATTTATCACACTTAATTGGAATTTTAATTGTTTTACCCCCGGGGCCCCGGCTAATTTTATATTTTTTATCGTAAACCTCTATATCAACCTCCAGCCCTTTAATCATTATTATTGATACATTTTTCCTATCTATATTTATACTTAAAATAGAGTCCCCATATAACAGTTTAAAACTATAAGATTCCCACTCCCCGGGTATTGAAGGGTTAAACGAAAGTGTTTGTCCATCTGACCTCATACCCGCAAAGCCATAGACAATATTCATCCATGCTGCTGCCATAGATGTTATATGAAGCCCTTCCTGTGTGTTGCAATTGTAGTTATCAAGGTCTATCCGCGTAGCAAAGCCAAATAAGTTAAAAGCTTCGCTTTTCCTGCCCAGTTCAGACGCTAATATAGAATGCACTGAAGGTGAAAGTGATGATTCATGTATGCATCTCGGCTCATAATACTCATAATTAATTCTTTTGGATTCGAGGGAAAATTCCTGATTATAGAGAAACATAAACATCAAAACATCAGGTTGTTTTATCATATCATTTCTGTAAATCCTATCATATGACCAGTTTTGATAAAGAGGAAATTCTGATGGAGGAATCTTATCAACATCAATATGAGGAAGATTAAAAAAGCCATCATGTTGTTCATAAATTCCGGTAGAGCTATCAAATGGTATATACATTTTCTCTCCCATCTGTCTCCAGCATTCCAGTTCCCCGGGTTCCAGTCTTACTTTTTTACTTATATCAGACAATTTATCAGGGGCATTAATTTTCATTTCATCAATAACCTTCAGTGTATATTCAAAAGTCTTCTTCCCCATTATATTTGTATAACAATTATTATTAACCATCATTTGAAACTCATCAGGTCCCATTACACAAAAAAATCCAAACTTACCTGTTTTTTGCCCCCATTGCCCGCGGCTGGCAAGCATCCGGCTTATCTGGATTAAAATTTCTATCCCCCTAGTATATAAAAATTCTCTGTCGTTAAAAATTTTCTCATAATGCCAGATGCCGTATGCAACTCCGGTGCTCGCCTGAAGCTGAAGATTTGAATGCTGCCATAAGGCACAGGACTCGCTTCCATCAATAGTCGCTATGGGATAAAATGCACCTTCGCAATCCAGCTCTTTTGCGCGTTCCATTGCTTTTTCGAGAGTTCTATATCTAAACTCAAGTAAATTACGGGCAGCTTTCCTGTTATTAAAGATATAAAAAGGCAGACAATATACCTCTGTATCCCAGAAAGTATTTCCATTATACGCTTCTCCTGTTAGCCCTTTTGCCCCGATACTAGATCCCGGGTCTTCACCATGATAGCTCTGATGTAGCTGGAAAATACAGTATCTGATACCCTGCTGATTTTCAGGGTCTCCTTCTATTTTTATATCAGAATTTACCCATATATCTTCCCAGTACTTAATCTGTTTCTCATATAAATCTTTATAGGATAGAGAACTGCAACTACCGGCCAGCTCCCTGCCTTTTGACCATACTTCTTCAATATCTGCAGAAGGATTTTTCTCAGCATAATTTACAACTAATTTTTCAAAACTTGATTCTCTTTCCTGCTCGAGGTCCATAACAAAACTTAAACCCACAAATTTGCTGTCTTCCACTTCCTCTACCAGCTCCATCTTTTCTGATAATGCAGTATTAAGCCAGAAGCTTGAAACTAACATGTTTCCACTTTCTAAGGTCTTTCCGAGAATGCTCAGGATGCCTTCTTTATTTCCTTTTTTGAAACACTGCCAGAAATTTTTTCCATACATCTCATGAATTATTGAAAAATCAAGGCCACCTGTAATACTCACCTTTCCTGAAAAATTAATTGGTTTAAAACTTACACGCTGACATCCTATTTCCTTATTCGTCATACTTAAAAAACGTTCAAAAGATAATTTTATGGATTTTCCTGAAGAGGTGTCCCAGATAAAATCCCGGGTTAAGATGCCACTGCGCATATCCAGACTGCGACTAAAATTTCTTATTCTGGATTTTGCTATATCAAGAACTTCTCCATCAATATTAATCCTCGTATAAAGCCAGTCAACAGTATTTACCATAAAACAGGTGCGTGTTACTATCCCCTTATAATTACCGGAAGGACTGGCCTTACCTGCCTCAAATAATCCATTCAAATAGGCTCCAATAAGTTTATCTCCGCTATAGCCTTCATCAAAATAACCACGCACTCCCATATATCCATTTCCAAGAGAAAAAATTGATTCGGAAACTCTACCATATTCAGGCTTGAATTCTTCTTCAATAATCTTCCAGGGATGAACCACTAAATATCTATTTGATACTTTCGTCATATCCAGTAACCTTCTCTTTAAAAAATATAACTTAAAATTTTACTTAAGATTTTTTTAAAATATTTTTATAGAAATATTGATATTTATAGACATTCATAGATATTTTATAAATTTCTTAAAGCCCGCTACCGGGATTAATAAAATCTTTAAGATTAACACCTTCAAAACTTTGAAGTACTATATGTGCCTTGCCTACCCTTTCAGCCGGTCCTATCCCTATAACCCGGAATCCACCATTAATAGCTGCTTCGACTCCGGACTCTGCATCTTCAACCACTATAGCTTCAGATGGCGCCACTCCCAGTTTAGCAGCGCAATCAAGAAATAAATCCGGTGCAGGTTTGGGATTACTGACACTGTAACCATCAGATATAGCGTCTATATATTTACCAAGCCTTAAATTATTAATTATAGTTTTTGCATTTTTACTTGATGAGCCTATTCCTGTTTTTATACCGGCTTCCCGTGCCTCTTTTATTATTTCAAGAGAGCCCGGCAGAATGTTATCGGGACCCATATTTTTTAAATACTCAATGTAATAATTATTTTTAATCTCCATCAATCTTTCTTTCTCTTTTTCGTCAATAATCAGATCACCCAGTATTATTTCAAGAGATTCCTTACGTGGAATACCTCTGAGCTTTTCATTTATATCCCTGTTAAAACTTATACCTATTTCATCTGCAAGTTTCTTCCAGGCCCTATAATGATATTCAGAAGTATTGGTAATTACTCCATCCAGGTCGAATATAATTGCTTTAATATTATTAAACTTCATTTCACGATCGTCTCCCTGATTTTACTCGTAATTCTAAAGTCCTTTTACCACACCACATCTAAATAATCTGCATGATGTGCCCAACGCTTTTTTGGGCCGCAATTATATATTCCCTACCACATATATTAACTTTTAAATTGCCGTCACTCATATTTTCAACAAAAATCTTTTTATGATTTATAGTTACCTTTACTCTCTGTCCCTTCCAGATAAGCGGAAAACTAACTTGCTCCCACTTCTCTGGAAGCAATGGATTCATAGTCAATATTTCTGATTCCATTGCAGTCTTAACCCCTGCAAAACCAAAAACAACAAACTGCCAGATGGATGCCAGGCAGCCAATATGAACTCCGGAGCTCGTCTTTCCATTTTCAATATTAAAGTCAAAATCTGAAGTTTTTTCCCAGTATTTCCAGGCTTCTTTTTTTAGACCCAGCCGTGTTGCAATAAGCCCATGTATACCTGGAGACAGTGATGAGTCATGGGTGCAATAAGGTTCATAGTAATCCCATGCTTTCTTGATTTCTTCTCCTGAAAATTCATTCATAAATAGCCACATCATCATTAGTACATCAGGTTGTTTTGAGCTCTTATTTCTGTAAATTCTTTCTTCATCTATAGATTCCGCATAAGGTTTATTTCTATCCTTCCAGTAATTTACAAAATCAGGTTCAGCCAGAGATTCAAATTCAGCAAACTGAAGTATCATTCCGTCCGGCCTCCTTAATATTGGAATATTCTCAGCAGTTTTTTCCCATTCAGCTATCTCTTTATTACTCACTCCGGCTTCTTTTCCTATCGATGCTCCTGCTTTTAGTGAATGAATTACTATTTGATTTGTAAAAGAATTATTATTTTTTAGAGGATTGTACTCATCAGGCCCTGTTACTGCCAGTAACACTGACTTTCCATTAACATTATCAATTCTATCCATCCAGTATCTGCATATCTCTATTATAGCTTCTGCGGCATCTTCTTTCAGATAACTGTAATCCCCGCTCGCATAAGCATAATGCAAGAATCCATATATTACATCTCCCGATATATGAATTTGATGGTCACGGAATTGCCATAAGTAATCCGGGCAGTTTTCTTTTCCGTTACTATCTGCTTCCCATGGATATCTTGCACCAGCATATCCATACATTCTGGCATTCTCTCTTGCAGCAGGCAATGTGTTAATTCTAAAATTCATCAGGTTTTTAGCTTTAGCAGGATCAGTATAAAGGAAAAAAGGCATTATATACATCTCGGTATCCCAGAAAAACCTCCCCCAGTACGCGTCCGATGAATAACCCTTACTGCAAATTGACACCCTGTCGTCATCTACATATGAACGAAGAAGATGATAAATGGAAACCCTTACATTTAATTGTGATTTTTTATCTCCCTTTATTTCAATATCAGATTTTTCCCAGCGCTTTTCCCACTCTTCAATATGGCCAGTGAGTAGTTTCTCAAAACTAATATCTTTATATCTATCCAGTACTTCACTAGCAGATAGTACATCTATATCTCTATCACAGCTCAGAGCACTTCTTTTTTCTAATACCAGTTGCTCTCCAGCCTTTAATTTAATTTTTTTTATCTGCTTTGCAGACTTTCCGTTAGCCTCACCCTTCCAACCATCCCCGGACATTATAGATGCAATTTCTACACGATTACCACCATCAGTTTCTACCACACATAAACATCCCGTACTTGAAGCCTGACATTCTACTCTGGTAAAATGATTATATCCATTTGTTCGAACATCTCCATCTATACCGGCTACTACTTCTATTTCTATATCCTTATCCGGAACAATAACAACCTCCTGAAGAATAAGCTTTTTTACCAGGGCATGTACAATTCTTCTCCATTTAATATTGAGGACTGCTCCAGTTTTACATTTCCATATCATATTTCTCTTTAATAAAGCAGTTTTTAAATTCAATTCACGTGAAAATTCTGCTATTGTGGAATTTAGCGGATCGAGTCTTTCACCTGATATGTATAAATCAATGCCCAGAGGAAAAGGAAGGTTTGTAATTTCATTATTAAATACAGGATGCGGACTATATATTCCAGGAATATAACATCCCCACCTTGTACTTTGATCTATAAATTTTTCTGCACTGACATTTGTAGTCTTTCTTACATATTCTATATTTTGAGGGCTATTTTCCAGCCTTTCTTCTAATGATCCCCTTATCTGTAAATATCCTGATCCCTGGGTAAAGAGTGATTCCCAGGCAAGGGCTTCAGATGGAATTAATTTGTTTTGTTTTAAAATCCAGAAATCTTTAGATTGTTTGATCATTTCTTAATCTCCTGTTTTGTCTCCTGTTCTATATTCTTTTCTATCCTATCAGTAACTTCCGCCTGGAAATCAATAAAGAAATTTTTAATTTGCGTAAATAGTTGCTCCTGTATTTATAATTTTTACCGGTAAAAACCTATTACCTGACTTAAATAAATTTAGATATAAATTAATCAGGCTTTAATATAATCACTAACAGTTAAAGTAAAATGTTTGATATAAAAGATATTTAAAAAACACCTTTAGATACCGCACAACGTACAATAAATATCAAAGCCGTGGACTAATATTACAGGGTTAGCCCTCCCTTTATTTTCCTGACTATGAAACATGCAGCAATAGTTGGAGGAACCATAGCTATAAATGAAGCAGCCAGAAAGAGATTTCTCGGCGCAAGTCTTGTCAGAGTATACAGTCGTACAGATACTGGTTGAAGCTCTGGAGAACGTAAAATTAGATATGGCCAGAGGAAATCCCCCCATAATGTAACAAGAGCCATAAACCCAAGTGTATAAATAATTGATCTGGAAAGTGGAAGAGCAATTTTTAGAAACATACCCAGATCAGAAGCACCATCTAGCTGCGCTGCTTCGAAAATTTCTTTAGGTATAGCATCAAAAGAATTAATCAGCACCAGGATCATGAAGGGACTGCAAGAATACGGGAGCCATAGACCAAGGAAATTATTCACCAGGCTGACATGAATAAGCGGAAGGTCTGTCATAATAATATAACGGGGAATAAGATATGCCATCACAGGCACTCCCAGTGTTACAAAAATCAGAGTCACAATAACCCTGGTGCCTACTGGTTTGAGTCTTGATATACTATAAGCAGCCAGTGTTGATACAATTACTTGTCCCAGAACTCCACCACCGGCAGCAATAATACTGTTAAGGAACATCTTTACCATATCAAAACGGTTCCATGCTTCTACATAATTTCCCCAGTTCCACTCTTCCGGGAATAAATGAATCCCTCCTTTATAAATTTCGCTGCTGGTTTTAAGACCGGCAGTGAATGAGAATAAATATGGAAAGAGAACACATATGCTGACCAGAATTAATATTAACAAGTAAAAAAGGCCAACTAATCGCCCTCCTCGCGTACGCCATTCCGTATTTGACATAACTCCACGATTAACCGGACTGCTCATTAAATTCTCCCCTGTTTATTTCTATTCAAAAAGATAAATGCTATATAAAAACAATTTGTACATATCATTAAAATTCTCCCTGTTGTTCTTTCTGTGACCACCAGACATATAGAAAACTAAATACACCAAGAATAACCAGAATTGATACACTCCAGGCAGCAGCCAGACCAAAATCATTCATGCTAAATGCAGTTTCATAAATTACTATAGCCGGTGTCCTTGTAGCGTTGCCAGGCCCTCCACCGGTCAGAATAAAGGGTTCTGTAAATACCTGTGATACAAAAATAATCTGCATCACCACAAGAATTTTTATTCTGGAGCTGATATAAGGGAGAGTAATATGCCTGATACGTTTAAAGACTGAAAATCCATCAAGTTCTGCTGCTTCATATAGTTCCAGTGGAATTTCTCTTAAAGCAGACAGGTATATAAGAGTAGTACCTCCTGCCCCAAACCATGTCATAACTATAATAATCGCAGGCTTTACCAGTGTCGGGTCCTGCAACCAGAGTTGTGGTGGAATACCAACTAATTTCAATAAGCTATTCAATATACCTTCATTAGGTGCATAGATCTGTCTCCAGACTATAAGTCCAACCGATACCGGTATTAAAGCCGGTAAGTAAACTATCGTCTGGAATAAAGAAGTAAGTCGCCGCATCTCATTAATTATTATAGCCAGAATGATTGGGACCAGTGCTCCTAATATAAGACTGAGCAACACAAAGACGAGTACATTCTTCCAGGCTGTGCAAAAAAGAGGATTTTTCAACATACGTAAATAGTTATTAAGACCAGCCCATTCCTGGAAACCCATAATATTAACCCTCTGAAAACTATAAACAATCGTTTTACACATGGGGTACCAGCAAGCTATAGTAAAGACAATAAAAAATGGTAATAGGAAAAGATATGCTACTCCCTGCCTTTTCCAGTTAATTTTTTTTCGTATATTTGTCCTCATCTTTATAATTTATCTTAAAATATAACTGTTTTCCTGTAATTTTCTTATTTTAAATTCTCTTTCTTATTCACTATTTTTAAGTAAGAGGTGGTAGAACTATAATATCATAATATATTATCCACCACCTCTTTCTTACCTGCTTACCTGATGTGGCATAAATTCAAAAGTTTATTCTTATCTTTCCTTACCTTACTTCAATAAATCAAGTACGCCTGTTTGATAATTATTAGCAGCATTTTCAAGAAGAGTAGCAACGTCGGCATTCTCATCTACAAGAATAGTACTTACAATTTCCCCCAGTAATGCATAGTATTCCTGAAAAGCTACCTGACCTTCTGATGCTATAACTATTTTACCTTCTTTCATAGCGTCCCTGAAAGGTTTATAGTTCTCAACTGGCATGTTTGCATATTTTGCTTCAACTGCTTCATATGCTTCCTGAAATTCTCCTACAAATGTTGGTAATAACGGGGTACCAACAACAACTGTTGGGTCTTCTTTACCAGCTTCAAAGTTAGCTATAATTTCATCCGGATCAAGATATGTCCACAATCTGAAGTACGCAGCTGCTTCAATTTGATCTTCGGTTGCCCTGGAACTAACCATAAAAATGTTTCCGCCACCCAGAGAAGTGATCTTTCCATCCGGTCCTACTGGTAATGGAGCATAACCAAACTGATTCATATCAACTTCAGGATAGTTCTCCATAATCCACTTTAAACAGTCACCTGCAAATAAAGACATAGCAGCACGCCCGAGCGCAACTTCTATATTATTAGTATCCCAGACAAGGTTTTCAAGTGGCAATACATCATATTTCCAGCGTAGATCTTTGATAAAATTCAGCGTAGAAAGCATTGCATCATTATTAAAACCTGCTTTATATGTTCCGTCATCCTGCTCAATTGCGACATCTTCGGTTTTGAAGCCTGCATAATCAAAAGCCAGCACAGTAGTGTGCCAGCCAGCCTGATGTACTTCTCCTGTGCACATTGCAAAACCTGCTACTCCTGCGTCACGATCAGTAAGTTTATCCGCTGCTGTTACAAATTCATCCCATGTCTCCGGTGGTCCATCTATACCGGCGGCTTCAAACATGTTGATATTATAAACAAGACCCATTGAGTATGCATTCCATGGGATACCGTATATCTTTCCATCCTGGGATACTGCATCAATCAGGATAGGATTAAATACATCTCTTAATCCCTGTTCATCAAAGATTTTTGTTAGATCAGCACAAACGCCCTGCCTTATCATCATACCAGGATCTGTAAGGTAAACCAGAAACAGGGTTGGTTCCTGACCGGCAGCCAGCATTGGTGGAAATGAATCGGGAGAATATACGTAATCTGTTCCTTCAACAGTTACATTTGGATACATTTCCTCAAAACGTGCAACCTGCTCCTGCCAGAATTTAAACTTGGCCGGCTGTGATTCTGGCGGAACATCACCTACAGTAATTGTAACCTCACGACCACCAGCAATTTGCTCTGGCATTGTGAGAACTCCCGGTAATTCTCCCTCCGATGGCTCTTCGACTGTTTCTTCTTCCTCAGAAGGTTCTTCCGCGGGCACCTCTTCTCCGGCTACCTCTTCTTTAGTTGCTTCTTCAGTTTCTTTTGTTTTACATCCACTAAAGGAGAAGCTTAAAACCATTGACACACAAATTGACAGCAAAACAATCCATAATAATGATTTTTTCACTTCTGTTCTCCTTCCTTTTGATTTACATTTTTTAAAATTTTAATAAAATTCTTTTGAGATTTGTTCAGTTACTCATTAAGACTTTATCTGGCTGTGTCTGTTCAAATCCCACTTTTACTTTTCAAATAGCCTCCTTTCTATTTTCTATCTTTATTCATGTTATTAATAGCTTTTTGTATTTTCATAAAAGTTATATAAATATTAATAGTTAAATTGTAAGGGCTTACATTTTATTTTAAAAAAAAGGTGGCTGCAATTTTTAGCGAGATTTGTATTTTTCTTGTAATTCCATTGTGATTTTCATAAATTTTAATGTAAGCGTTTACAATTGATGATTTTTATTATAATATAAAAAAAACCAATTGCAAGGTTTTTTATATAATTTTTAAA
Source organism: Actinomycetota bacterium (assembly GCA_028697935.1). Classification (GTDB taxonomy): domain Bacteria; phylum Actinomycetota; class Humimicrobiia; order Humimicrobiales; family Humimicrobiaceae; genus JAQVEM01. The sequence continues at coordinate 303 of JAQVEM010000037.1, read as the reverse complement.
ATTATTAAAGATGGTAAAAACAAATGGCAGAAAAGAAGAAAAAATCAATATATGAAATTGCAAATAAAGCAGGGGTTTCCATTGCTACAGTATCCAGAGTTTTAAATAACAGCCCTTTAGTAAAGAACTCAACTAAGAAACGAGTACAAAAAGTGATTGAAGAGTTAGACTACAGGCCTAATTTTTTTGCACGGAATCTTGTTAAAAACAAAAGCAAAACAATTGGTCTCTTAATACCGGATATAATAAACCCTGTTTTCCCGGAAATGGCAAAAGGTATAAGTGATAAAGCTTTTTTAAAAG